>PXAS01000500.1 GCA_003565815.1 PVC group bacterium | reverse complement strand
TTGGCCATGCTTTGTTTGGACGCCTATCGTCGGGACATGGCCATGCATGTCGACAACGTCCCCGTGCTTCAGGGGGAAGACCGCGATGCGAGATGGAATTTTCTCACCCAATGGAGTTTTCCGCCGGGTGAAAGCATGAATTTGATTCTGCCCGGTTTTTCCGGGTGGTACACGGGGCATGACGAGGCTCCATACCACGGGCGCACCGGACGTGACGCGAATTGGGATGCGGAGGGGACCGGATTGGCCAATCTCAAGTTGGAGAGCGTGTATTTGGGGCTGATTCCGCTGGGCTTGGCGGTTCTGGCCTTATACGCCTTTCCCGCTTCGCGGGAAGTGAGGTTTTGGGCCTTGATCGCGCTGGCGACCCTGATGCTGGCCTTTGGCAAATACACCCCGATTTACCGGGTTTTCGCTCAATTGCCGTTGGTGTCCAACATCCGGAATCCCAACAAATTTTTACAGGTGTTCCAGTTGGCCGCGGGCATGCTCGCCGCCTGGGGCGCGCAGGGATTTCTCACGCTGGAGGGTCGTCCGAAACTGTTTCGTCGCTTTGCCATTGGATTCGGGATCTTCGCGGGCCTTGGCGCGCTGGCGGCGCTGATGCTGCAGCCGGATGACGCCTGGCTTTTGCATGTCTTTTCCGATACGCCCTGGGAAACCTGGGCGGAAGGGATTCTGCGCACCCGGCAATGGAGTTTTGTTCATGCCAGTCTGTTTGCCGTCGCCGCCGCGTTGCTCTTTGTGTTCCGGGAACGCTTTCGGTCGCGTCCGAAATCAGGGCTCGTTGTCGGCATGGCGTTGGTATTGCTGATTGCCGGGGACGGTTTGCTCTTGGGCCGCCATTACATCCAATCGGTTCACACCCGCTTTCTCAAGCAAAACGCCCTTGCCGATTTTCTGGAGGCGAACTTGGAAAATCGCCGCGTGGCCACCCTGGATCAACGCGGCATTTACAACATGCTGGTGTCCGACCTGTTCCACTATCGCCGCATCGACACCTTGAATATTCTCGCCGCCCCGCGTTTGGAAGGGGCCTACCACGCGTATTTTGATGAAATCGGCAATGACACCGTGCGCATGTGGCGGGAGTTCGGGGTCAAATTCGTGCTCATGCCCCGCGAAGCCTGGTCCCAACTGAGGGAAGGCGCGGGGTTCGACCGGATTTTCCGGGAAGTGTTTGCCTACGACGTGAACGACGATATTCGCGGCGGATATCGTCTGGTGCCCGCAACCCGGGAAAATGCCGGACGGCATGTGGTGCTGGAATTGGGACTGCCCGCGGAGCGTCATACGTTGTTGGACGAATGGGTGGAACAAGACGGGAAATTGCACACGGAGTTCCATCGCTATGGACCTGACCCCGCCGCGGGTGAAATTTTGGAAGTGTCCCGAGACCTGAACGCCTTCAACTTAAAACTGCGCGTGGATGCCCCCGAGGCATTGCTGCGCCTCGCCGACCGCCACGATCCCCGGCTTTTCGCGATGATCGAGGGTGAAGACGATCCCCGCCCCCTCCAACCCGTGGATGGCCTGTTTACCGGGCTGGTGCTTCCTCGCGGGGAACATGAGTTGACATTCTCCTTTCACGCGACCTCTTTCTCACGGAACCTGCAAATGGCGGGACTTGCGCTTTGGTTGCTAGTGCCGCTTGCCGTGGGATTGATTCAATTTATGAAAGTTCCGATGAATCACCAAACGCATTGATCGGATGGTTGTCAGCCCTTGACAAATGGCTTATGACAAAAATCGCAGCAGATCATTTGTGCGAGTGGGAGGTGGCGAGTTTCGGAGTATCGAGCGCGGCGAAGCTGCTTTGGAGTGCGCGTGGCGAGTGCAACGAAGCTACCGCTTTTTACCACGGTCAACCCGACGGTTCACGCCAAGGCCATCTGTTTGACCTCTTCGTGAATCCGGGTTGAGCTGGAATCCTCGGCAACTTCGAGGTCATCATCCATCTGGAGTCCCAACCAAAAAGAAGCGGAATTTCCGAAATAAACGGAAAGTCTCAAGGCTGTGTCGGCCGTGATGCTCCTTTTTCCATGGATGAACTCGTTTACCCCCTGGGTGAAACACCCAAGTCGCGTACGAGTTGGTTTTGACTGATTTCCATCGGCTTTAGAAACTCTTCAAAAGAATTTCACCGGGATGTACAGGTTTTATTTTTTTCATAATGTCTCCTCAAGTAGAGCTTCGGTGCAGCATTTTCAACTTGCGATAAGCCACCTGCTGAATGTTCGCGGGCAAACGCTTTGAAAGTTCACGTCTGAAAATTTTTCCAGTCTCTTTGCAGGCAAAGGTTTCAATCATAAAGAAACAAGGTGGGATAACGCATGTCGTTATCCGTCAAGAAATAATATCCGTTGATTCCGCCAAGGATCAGGGCCGCGAACCCGAAGGGTTTGGTGGCCAGCCGAGGGGCCGTGTCTTTTAACATTTTTATGGCAAAACGCTTCAAAGTACGGCTGACCCGAATGGCACTAACTTAAGGGTTATTTGAAAGCGTGAAGGCTGGTGAAAATCTTCGTGTTTGCGAGTCCCGCAGTCGCGGGATCCGCTCCGATATCAGCCCAGTCCGTCGGAACGACGGGCTGGGTTTTCAGGTTGAAATCAAGATTGGCGGGCTGAAAGTCCGCCCCGATCTCTTGGTGGTGTTGTCAATGTTCATGGGTCCAATTACACAAGGGGGGGGGGTGGGGCGGACCCATGGCCCGCCTTTCATTTTTCAAAACGATGACCCAGCCCGAACACGCTTCGCGGTTTGGACTGGGCTGGTATTGGCTCGGATCCCGCGACTGCGAGACCCGAAACGGAGGCCGATTTTTGTGAAGAATCCATGGAAAAAGACTCTAAAGTTAGTGCCATTCTACCCTGACCCTCCAAATTTTTAACCAGAACAAAGTTCTCAATCTTGGTCGGTTCGTTCCTTCACTTGATCACTTGGAATAAATTCACCTTTCCGAGGTATATTGAATAAAATGATGTCACTTTTAGGTGTTAATGTTATTAACTCTTTTTCCTTTGGATTTTCTATAATTACAGAATAAAAAATATTCTCATCTTTTTCTACAACTGAAATATCATAGATCACTTCTTTTTTTTCGATTTTAATGTTGTGATTATCGCAAATGAAATATCCATTCTTTGTAAATGAAATCTTGAACCCTGTAAAACTTTTTACGACCTCATCACTTTGATTCAAAGTGGATATAATTGAAAAATTATGATCATACGTAAAAGTAATTTTGGCGCGTTTCCCATTTTCATTTATATTCCGAACAGAAGGTATTATAATAAAGTTTTCAACTTTATATTGATTATTATTGGCGTCTATAAACGAAACTTCCATAACCTCCTGCCAATTTATATCTGGACAAAAATAAGGATTATAGTCTTTGTTTATAAACACATCCGCCATCAAAGTGGAAGATAAATCTTCACTCCTGCATATTGAAAAAAACAATAATATTGAAAAAAATAAAATTTTCATAATGAATTTTAAGGGCATGGTGCAGTTTCTCTTTCCCATCCAGTTCTATACATGATTTCAGAGCAATTTCTGCCAATAAAATTAAACGCTGATCTTGGCATGGTTCAACTTTGGTTATCGACATTAGGATCAGTTTTCGTATGAACTGATCCCACTCCCTGTTCTTTAATGGTCGATATTTCTCTTGAAATATGAGCTTTTTCATCTGAAGATAAATTTGCACTATGTGGTATTATCAGACTTATAGACTTATTAAGGCAGAAATACAAATTATCGTGATTATCATAAAATTGATCCATGAAAGAAATTTTGTAAATCATTGTTACTTCATCTCTTTTTATAATAAACTCATCATCATTAATCTTTAATGCGGTTTCACGGCCAACGCCAATTGGCTCTTCTAAAAGTTTGATATTCTTTTCTATGATTTTTGATTTCAAACTTCGCTTCAAGGTTGCAACATATAAAATATGCAACAATAAATATATAAAGATTCCACTTATATACCCTTCTGACAAAAAAGCAATTAAAGCTATCGCAAGCGAGAAGATTTGAAATCTTAAGAAAATATATTTATTAAAGTTTTTGTAATATACATTATGATAAAAATAATGCACACATTCTTCTAAATCGCCTCGGGTTACAATAAAATTGTGTTCGGTCATACGCCTCCTAAATCAATTGAGAAAAATAATTAGGGAAATGCCGGGAATAGCCGGAAAAGGGGTCAGAAAAGGTGCCCGGACACGATTTTCATTGTTTTTCATTTCTCAATCAGCTCCTTGATTAACTTTCTGCGCATTCGAACGGCTTTTCGGTTGCTGTCACGGACGAAGTGCTTGATCGCCAGGGACGCGGTTGAAGCATGGCCCATTTTCGTGCGCTCCGCAACCCATTTCACTGTCACATCCGCATTTTTCTTCATCATCCACGGCAAGGCCCGCTTTTTCATCCGGGTGCTTTTCGCATTCAGCAGCTCCTTTTGGGTAAGGCCGTACTTGATGCCAAAGGCAGCACACTGATAAGCCAGGGGCAACGTCCTGACGAGTATACAAATTTCGAAATCAGGCTCGCGGACCCCGGAGGGG
>PXAS01000274.1 GCA_003565815.1 PVC group bacterium | reverse complement strand
TTGACGGAGTTGATCATCATTCCCGAGCCCGCGATGCTGGGCGTGATGGCGCTGGTGCTGGGCATGACCTGGTGCGTCAACCGGCGCAGAGCTTGACCGGGTTCGCCCCGGCCCATGGTTTAGGCATGCAAATAGAGGGGGGACTTCATTTCCTCCCGCCATGCAAAACCCCGTCCAGGGGTGCGAGCCGGGCGCCATAATTTTTCCGGGGGACGAAATCCGTCATTCGGGAAGCTCATCCAAACCCGCGGCCCAGCACAAACCGCGCAGGGTAATCCGCAGGGGGGACTGCGTCTCGAAATCCTTGAAGGTATGGCCCCAACAGGCCACGAAAACCCGGCCCTCGCCATATTGCCGCGTCCAGGCATACGGCATGCGCACGCCGGCGGGATAGAGGCTGCCATCGCCGTACTCGCCGGAAAATTCGGTTTCACACAATACGTTGACGCCCGGATCAATGTGGTTGTAGTATTGTTCCGTGTCCTTGAGATCAAAGGAAGGAATGCCGCGGGTGATGGGGTGATCGGAGATGACATTGACGCGATACCCGGGGATGACATTTCCGGGATGCGCCACCCATTGTCCCCCCACCATGAACTGATAATCGGTATTTTGACGGAACGCGTCGATGACGCCGCCATGCCAGCCACCGAAGCCCACCCCACCGCGAACGGCTTCGGAAAGCGCCTGCCATTCTTCTTTTTGAATTTCACTCATGGTCACGCATTGGAGAATCAGCGCGAAATCCGCGAGATCCCCGCCCAGATAGCGTTCCGTGCTTTCTGAAATGTCCACTTCGAAGCCGGCTTTCTCCAAAAGGGGTACGAAGAGGTTGGTGGATTCCACCGGAGTGTGACCATCCCAGCCACCGCGAACAACAAGACATTTGCGTTTGGATTCTGATTGCATAAGGAATGCGCTTTAACCGGAATTTTTCCATGATTGCAAGCTTTGAGGACCATTCATGAATGAATTTTCGCGTGATTCCGTATCGGGATGGGCTTGACAATCCGATGGAAAGTTGACTAAAAGCGGTTTTTCTTGAAACAAGGTTTCCCAAAAGCCAAAGTAGCTCAGTTGGTAGAGCAATTCACTCGTAATGAATAGGTCGTCGGTTCGATTCCGACCTTTGGCTCCATTTTCTTGATGTGCCCGGGACTTGTTCCCCCTTCGATTCGATCCGAAATTCCGAAAACGCTCACCCGGTTCCTGCCGCTGAATGTTTGCCCGGGGATTCCATGACCATGCCCCACCGCGTCTTTACTCTGGAAGAACTCGCCGCCTATCTCCATTTGGACGAAGAGGCGCTGCTTTTGTTGGTCAAGCGGGACGAAATTCCCCATGAAATGCTCGGGAGCACGGTGCGGTTCCGACGGCATGAAATCGACCGATGGGCCTCCCAACGTCTGTTGGGCATGGATGCGGACGCGGTACAATCCTTTCACAAAAAATCCACCGCCAAGCATCACGATTTGAGCGCCGAACACGCCCTGATTCCGGAACTGATGCAATACAATTACATCGAGGCTTCCCTTGGCGGCAAATCGCGGGCCAAAGTCATCCGCAACATGGTGGATCTGGCCGACAGCACCGGCATGGTTTGGGATCTGCAGGGATTGCTCGAAGGCGTGGAGGAGCGGGAAAACCTTTGCAGCACCGCGCTTTCAGGTGGCGTGGCCCTCCTGCACCCGCCCCAACACGAACCCTACATGTTCGAAGACACTTTTCTCGTACTCGGGCGGACGCTGGCCCCGGTTCCCTTTGGCGGACCCGACGGACGCACCACTTGGATTTTCTTTTTGATTTGCAGTCAGGACGATCGGATTCACCTGCATCTCCTGGCCCGGCTCAGCATGATCTGCCATCAAACCGACGCCCTCTTGCAACTGACCGAAGCCGAAACCCGGGAAGACATGTACGACATTCTCGTGGCCGCCGAAGAGGAAATCATCTCCAAGATGACCTGAGTTTCACCCGTCCAACAAGGCCGGATCGTAGAGAAGACGACTGCAATAATTGCAATGGGTGAGTCGGGTCATGGCATTGACGTCATGCAAAATTTGCGGGGTGAGCTTCATGTGACAGCCCCCGCAAGTCTGTTGGCGAACGGGCACCACGTAGGCGTCTTGTTTGGAAGAAAGGTGTCCGAAATATTTTTTCAGTAGCTCCGCATCCACCTCCGCGGCCATGTCTTCGCGCCGGGCCTTCAATTCGCCGAACTGCTCGCGCACAACGTCCAGACGCTCGTCGAGCAGTTTGCATTCCCCGTCAATGGCGGTTTGGGCGTTTTCCACCTCCCCCTCCGCTTTGCGCACGTCCGCTTTCAGCCCATCCAGGGTCTCCATCAATTCCAGTTCCTGATCCTCCAAAGCGGAAATTTCCTCCCCGCACTGGGCAATCTCATGCTCCAGGGCTTTGTAGGATTCGTTGGTTTTCACTTCCATCTGTTGGTTTTTGTACCGATTGATGCGCGCCTGGACGGCTTCGATGGCGTTTTCCAATTCCTTGATTTGCGCTTCCCGGGCCCGCAGGGCCGCCTTGGCCGCTTCGAGGCGACCCTTGGCATGGGCCGAACGCTGGTCGAGTTGTTCCTTGCGTTCGGGGATGTGTTTGGCTTCTTTCTTGAGCTGTAGCAGGGTCAGATCAAGCTTTTGCAAGCGTAACAAAGCGTGGAGTTGTGCATCGATCACGGGCGTTTTCCTTTCAGGATTTCATTTGCTTATTTCCCTCTCCCTACTAAGCAGAGGCACAAATGGCAATCGCAACCTCTCTGAATCTGGAAAAACCTGATGAACATCACTGAAATCCTGAAGCAAGCCCTCGAAGCCGTGTGGGAAGCTTCCCATTGTTGTGAAACCATTGCGGAAAATTTCCGCCACAACGACCGCCAAACCAAAGGGGACGCCTCCCCGGTGACCATCGCGGATTACGCCAGCCAGGCGCTCATCATGCGGCGGCTCGCGGAAATGACCCCGGACCTGGGCATTGTCGCCGAAGAAGAAGGCGAGGCGCTGAAAGCGGAACCGGAAATGTGCGAGCGCGTGGAAGCCTTCGTGCGCGAATTCGAACCGAAGATCAACCGGGAAAATCTCCTGGCCTGGATGGACCGGGGGCGCCTGGAGGAAAAAAATCCCAAACGCTTTTGGACCCTGGACCCCATTGACGGCACCAAGGGGTATCTTCGGGGCGGCCAATATGCCGTGGCCTTGTCTTTGATTGAAAACGGGAAACCGATTTTGGGCCTTCTGGGCTGTCCCCGCTATCAGGAGGGCGATCTCAAGCACAGGGGCATGGTGTTTTATGGCGGCGCGGACATCCCCGCGGCCATGGTTTCTTCGGAAACGGCCACCCCGAGAAGCCTCCACGTCTGCGACACCATCGCCCCGGCGGAAGCCCGCCTGTGCGAATCGGTGGAAAGCGGGCACACCAGCCATGAACGCTCTGCGAAGCTGATCGAAATCCTCGGGATTTCCAAAGAGGTGTTGCGCATGGACAGTCAGGCCAAATACGCCGCCGTTGCCCAAGGCGCCGCCGCGCTGTATATGCGTTTGCCCGTGAAAAAAGGCTATCGGGAGAAAATTTGGGATCATGCCGCCGGCGTGGCCGTCATCGAAGCCGCGGGCGGGAAAGTCACGGATTTAAACGGAAAGGCACTCGATTTCAGCCGGGGAGAAACTCTTTCCGCCAACCGCGGCATCCTCGCCACCAATGGCGCCCTGCACCACGCGACCCTCGCGGCGCTCCAGACGCTGACCCCCGAAGAATCCAAGTGGGAGTAATCGTCCGTGGACTTCGATGAAATGTACATGCGCATGGCCATGCGGGAAGCCCGTGCGGCCGGGGAAGCCGGGGAAGTGCCCGTCGGGGCGATCATCATTCATCCCGAAATCGGCTTGGTGGGCAAGGCCCACAATCAAGTGGAAACTCTTCGGGACGCCACCGCGCACGCCGAGATTCTGGCCATTACCCAGGCCGCGGCCGCGATTGGAGACTGGCGCTTGGCGGAATGCACCCTCTATGTCACCAAAGAACCCTGCCCCATGTGCGCGGGCGCCTTGGTCTTCAGCCGGGTAAAGCGCGTCGTCTGGGGGGTTACGGACAATTTGCGGGGAGGACAAACCCGCTTCGGCATCCTCGACAGCCCCCACATGCACCATCGGGTCGAATGTGCGGGCGGGAGATTGGAGGAGGCCTGTAGGGAGGATTTCGTGGCTTTTTTCCAGAATGTCCGTGAAAACAAAATCACCAAACCAGGAAATCACACCCGCTGAACTTGAGGATACGGCTGATTTTTTGATCAGATGGCAATCGGAGTTGTCAACCCGCTGATCCCTGCGGGAACCCGCGAATGTGGAGAAGGGCGCATCTCACAATTGGTGAAACGGTGGGCTCATCGTTGTCGAAGCTGTCCACAGCTTTGATATTCGGGCACGAAATTGGGTTCTGCAACTGGGACAGTTGCAGCTACGGCTTAAAAACACCAATTCTGAGATGCGCCCTGTGGAGAAAGATGCGAAGTTTTTTTTAGACGCCAAATCGTTCTTGGGAAGAACTTCGTAAAGAAACCCGTGAGCCGTGA
>PXAS01000138.1 GCA_003565815.1 PVC group bacterium | reverse complement strand
TTTATTGGGAGATCCCCGGGCACCCTCCTCCGTCGGGAACCCGGGGCTACGATGAATGCACCCGCTTCGGGGTGCGGGTATGCCATGTATTCGAAAATCAGAATTTATTTTGGGCGGGGCACGCACTTTTTCGGGGGGGAGTTGCCAAATTCGGAGTGATTCGACCTGATTGAAAAATTCTACCCATTGTGTGCTTGACTCTGGAATGTGTTTTAGACTACAACATGTGGTATTGTTTAAATCGGATAATAAACATACGAGATGTTGTGTAAACCCCTAAACCCTTGATGGAGACGACCATGTCACAGTCTGTAAAAGCCCAAACGGAATCCCACTTGAAACCGAAGCCCGACAGCGGGGCGACTCCATTGCGTCAGGAAGCCGTGAGCGGGGGCGAAGGCTGGAAGGTTCCCCGAACCTTCAGTGTGAAAGGGACGCATCCATTTGATCAACTGAAATGGACCCGGCGCATGGCCACCATTCACGACGACGGGGGCGGGGTTTTGTTCGAGCAAAAAGACGTGGAAGTGCCTGAATCCTGGTCGATGCTGGCCACGAACGTGGTGGCGTCCAAATATTTTTACGGCAAGGTGGGCGAGCCGAACCGGGAGTCCTCTTTGAAGCAATTGGTTCACCGGGTCACCCGCACGATCGCGGATTGGGGATTGGCGGATGGATATTTCGCTTCCGAGGCGGATGCGGAGGTGTTTTATGAGGAACTGACTTGGTTGTGCGTCAATCAACACGGAGCCTTCAACTCTCCGGTGTGGTTCAATTGCGGGCTGTTTCACGAATACGGCGCGGGCGAAGACAGCGGAGAGGGCAGTTTTTTCTGGGACGCGGAAGCGCGGGTGATTCGCCGGGCACATACCCAGTATGAATATCCGCAGTGCTCCGCGTGCTTCATTCAATCCGTGGACGACACCATGGACAGCATCATGGCCCTGGCGCAAAGCGAGGCGATGTTGTTTAAATTCGGCAGCGGCACCGGCACCGACCTGAGCCCCATCCGCAGCAGTCGCGAAAATATGAGCGGCGGCGGAACGCCCAGTGGTCCCTTGAGCTTTTTGCGGGTGTATGATGCGGTGGCTTCGGTGGTGAAAAGCGGCGGGAAAACCCGCCGGGCCGCGAAAATGAATACCCTGAAGGTTCATCATCCCGATATTCTCGAATTCATCCAGGCGAAAACCAATGAAGAAAAAAAGGCCTGGGCGCTGATCGAGCAGGGGTACAGCGGTGATTTCAACGGCGAGGCCTATGGCTCCGTGGCCTTTCAGAATGAAAACCTCAGCGTGCGGGTTACCGATGCCTTCATGCAGGCGGTGGTGGAGGACGGGGACTGGAGCACGACCTGGGTGACCGATCCCTCGAAATCCGGTCCAACCTACAAAGCCCGCGAGATTCTCAACGGCATTGCCGAAGGCACCTGGGTGTGCGGCGATCCCGGCATCCAATATGAAGACACCATTCAGGCCTGGCACACTTGTTCGGACTCCGGCCCCATCAATGCCAGCAATCCCTGTTCGGAATACATGTTTCTGGATGACACCGCCTGCAATCTGGCCTCGTTGAATCTGATGAAGTTCATGGGCAGGGACGGGACCTTTGCCATTGACCGCTTTCGTGCCGCCGTGGATCTCTTCATTACCGCCCAGGAGATCATCGTGGACCGGGCCAGCTATCCGACCGAACAAATCGCCATGAACAGTCATCTGTATCGCACTCTGGGATTGGGATATGCCAACTTGGGGGCCTTGCTGATGGCGCAGGGGCACAGTTACGATTCCGACGCTGGACGGAGTTTGGCCGGGGTGATCACGGCCGTCATGCATTTGCAGGCGTATTGTCAATCCGCCCGTCTGGCTGAAATCAAAGGCCCCTTCGAACCCTATCGGGACAATGAAGCGCCGATGTTGCGGGTGATACAGCGTCATGTGGATGCCATCGTCGGCATCGGTCCGAGCTGTCCGCCCGCCTTGCGGCAGGCCGCCGAACGCCTCGGACAGGAGGCGTTGGCACTTGGGCGCGCGCACGGATATCGAAACGCACAGGTCACCGTGCTCGCCCCCACGGGGACGATCGGGTTTCTCATGGATTGCGATACGACCGGGATCGAACCCGACATCGCCCTGGTGAAATACAAATTGCTCGCGGGCGGGGGGATGCTCAAAATCGTCAATCAAACCGTACCCATGGCCCTGCGGAAACTGGGGTACACCGAGGCGCAGATTTCCGAAATCATCGATTATATCGACGAAAACGACACCATTGAGGGGGCGCCGGCGCTCAAAGACGAGCATTTGTCGGTCTTTGACTGTGCCTTCAAAGCGCGAAACGGCACCCGCAGCCTGCACTACAACGCCCATTTGCGGATGATGGCGGCGGCCCAGCCGTTCCTCTCCGGCGCCATCAGCAAAACCGTGAACATGCCGAAAACCGCCACCGTGGAGGAAATTGCCGAGACCTATTTGGAAGGATGGAAGCTCGGGCTGAAAGCGGTGGCCATCTACCGGGATGGCAGCAAGCGCAGTCAACCGGTGAATTCCGGCAAAGACAAAAAGAAAAAGAAAGCGGAGGTTGCGGGCGGTCCCCGACGACGTCGTCTGCCCGACACCCGGCAATCCATCACCCACAAATTCGAGGTCGCGGGTCACGAAGGCTATCTCAATGTCGGGTTGTATCCGGACGGGGCGCCCGGTGAAGTTTTCATCACCATGGCCAAGGAAGGCAGTACCGTGGGGGGGCTGATGGACTCTTTTGGAACCGCGGTGAGCATCTGCCTCCAGTACGGCGTGCCCGTGGAGGCGCTCAACCGGAAATTCATGCATGCCCGCTTCGAGCCCAGCGGCTTCACCAAAAATCCGGACATTCCCATCGCCAAAAGCCTGGTGGATTACATTTTCCGCTGGTTGCAGTTGACCTTCGTGGAAGCGCGTGAGCCCGGAGACGTTTCGGAAACGCAGCCCCCGGAAGATGCCCCGGCGCCGAACCAGCGCGTGGATCGGCAATTCGAGCACTTCATGGATGACGCGCCCGCCTGCGACGTGTGCGGAAGCATCACCGTCCGCAACGGCGCCTGTTACAAGTGCTTCAACTGCGGCAATTCCATGGGGTGTTCCTGACAATGACCAAAGCTTCAATCATTGCTCGGCCACAGGATTTTCTTGAGGCCATGGAGCTGATGCGCCGGCTGACGCCACCGTGCTCATCGAAGGAGAAAGCGGGACCGGTAAAGAGATGGTGGCCCTGCAAATTCACCGATGGAGCCAGCGCAGCAATGAGTCCTTCGTGGCCGTTCATTGTGGCGCACTGCCGGAGACGCTGATGGAAACGTCGCGTAGCGACGCTCGACGCATAGCCGTGGGTTTCAACCCACGGACCAGATAGAGTCGTCCGGGTGCGCCGCGTAGCGTCGCCTGACGGCCCCAAGGGTTTCAACCCCATAAGGTTCGGTAATTCGAGATGGCAACCTGGGGGGATGAAAATCCCCATGTCCATCAGCCGTCACTACGCGAAGGAGATCCTGTCACGCCCACCGAAACCGTGGGTTGAAACCCACGGCTATTCGTGGGACCGTCGCTACGCGACGCAAAACCTCCCAGGTGGAGTCAATCAGCCAGGCAGGAAAAACAATTCTCAGGCGTTCCGGGATTCTGTCGGCGTGGCGGCGAGGACGCGGGCCTGGATCATTTCTTCATCCAGAGGTTCTTCGGGGGTGATCAGGCCCCGTTCTTCGAAATAGGCGCGCAGGTCTTCGGTTTTGTTTTTGCGCCATCCGGAGACTTCGCCGTTTTGCAGACTTTCGATGAGCTGTCGGGCATCGCCTTCAACGGATTGGCGGAGTTCTTCAACTTTGTCGATGAAGGCGTCGGAGACGGCGCCGGAATCGCGCAAATCCCGTTCGGTGAGGGGGCGGGGCCGTCCGATGCACCAGGCTTTGTTGCGGACTTCGAGGCTGAGGGCGCGGGTGCGGATCTCATTTTCGCGCGCCTCCGGGATCCGGTCGGGCCATCCGCCGGCATCGAGGAGGGCTTTGAGGGCGCCCCAGCTTTGCAGGCCCTGATCCATCAGCTCGACGGTAAGGGCGGGATCCCGTACCACATGCCAGAGGTGGGCTTGTTCGACGGGTGCGCGGGGGTCGGGGGCGGGAATGCCGATGCGTCGGGCCCACGCTTCCGGAGCTTCATCCGGCTTGGGACGCGGGGTGGCGGGTTTTTCGGGGGAGGAGGCGGGGAGGGGCCGTTTTCGGGCGGTGGCGCGTTTGCGGACGACCTCGAGGTCGATTTCCGCGTGAGGGACGTCCGCGGCGGCGAGCGCCTGCTGCCATTTGCCCACTTCGTCGAGCTGGGCGGTGAAATAGAAAATCTGCCGTCCGGCTTGCGCGGTGGCGATAAGGGCGTCCATGATTTGCCGAGCACGGTCGTCGTCGCTGGTGCCGAGAGCTTCGTCCACGAAAAGGGGCAGTTTGACGGTGTCGATGCCATCGAGAAACGCGAGCCGCACGGCCATGAGAACCTGGGCGCGTTCGCCGGTGGAGAGTTGCTCGAGCGGTCGGGAATCCCCCCCCAAGGTTGCGGCCCGGAATTGATCGCCATCGAAATCGAGCGCCAGGGTGCCTTGGGTGAAAAGGGCGAGGTAGCGGTTGGCGGCTTTGAAAACGGGGGGGCGGGCCTGGTTGCGGGTTTCCGACCGCAGCCAGTCGATCAAGGCGATGCCGGTGCGAATGTCGAGGGCTTCTTGGCGGGCCGCCTCCAGTTCCGCGCGTTTTTGGTCGACGGTTTCGAGGGCCAGGTGCAGATTTTGGGATTTTCGGGCGTGGCGCACGTCCTGATCCAAGCGGGTGATTTGTTCCCGCAGCCGCTCGGCCGCAAGGCGGGCTTGCTCGGCTTCGCCCGCTTTGGCCTGGAGGGCGGGTTCATCGAGGTCCAGCCATTCCGGGGTGGTTTCCAGGCTTTTCCGAAGCTCGGAAAGCTGTTGGCCAAGGCTTTCCGAGTCTCGGAAATCGCTTCGCCACTCCTCCAGTTGACCCAGACGGCGTTCGAGTTCGGCGAGGTCCGAGGATTCGAGCTTGAGTCGGGTGCGGGTATCCTGAATTTCCCGGGACAATTCCTCCCGGCGTTGGTTTTGGCGGCGGTGTTCGGCTTTGAGGGCTTCGCTTTTTTCCCGGAGGCCGCGCTCGGCATTGAGCTTGCGTTCAAGCTGATTCCATCCGATTTCCAGAGGTTCCGGGTCTGGATTTTCCAAATGGGGATGCAGGTGCCCGCGAATGATTTCCTCTTTTTTCGCGACGGTTTCGCGGGTGGTTTCGAAGGTTTTCAGGGCGGCGGCCTGTTCGAGTTCGAGATCGCGGAGGGTTTGCAGGTCCTGCAAATAATGCACGATCCAGAAGGGGTCGGGTTTGGGATCGATGCCGTCCAAATTGGGAATGGCGTCCCGGGCGCGGGCTTCGGCTTCCTCGGCGATCCGGTGTTGGCGCTCGATTCGGGCGTGCAGGGTCAGCCGTTCCCGCAGAAGGGTCCACGCCTGCAACTGTTCCCGCCATGCGTCGGGGGTGTCGTTTTCGGGCGCTTCGAGGCTGTCGGGAAGGCGTTCGCGGAGTTGCGCGCGGCGTCGGCGATGGCTTTGCCAGGCGGACAGGGCGAGGATCAAAGGCAAAAGCGGCAGGGCCGCCCACCAGTCTTCCACGCGCAGCCAGGCGGCGTAGCCGGTGAGGAGGAAGAGCAGGGCCAGGGTCAACGGGTGGTGCGCGTCGGTTCCGCCGGGATGGCGCAGGTAACGGCGAACTTCTTCGATGGCGAGACGGAGATCGTCGGGGTCGATCCGGACATCGGGCGGGGCGTCGAGTTTTTCGGCCCAGGCTTCGGCGAGGGCGCGTTCCGATTCGGCTTGTTGGCGCAGGTGCAGGTATTCACGGAGTTCGGGGTGGGCGTAAGCGTGTTTCGGTTCCGGCCGGGGCATGTCGCCATGTCGTTTTCGCAAGACTTCGATTTTGGCGGCGATGGCATTGACCTGGCTTTGCGCGGCATCCGCTTGTTGACGCAATCGATCAAGTTCGCGAAATTCGCGGGGCATTTCCTCCAACCACAGGCGAATTTGCGGCGAGGGATGTTCGGAGAATGCGGGGTCGGGTGCGGGCAGGGCGTCCAATTCCGTGCCGACGTCCCGGAGCCGGGCCCGGGCGACTTCCAGATCGGCCTGTTTTTTTTCGAGAATTTCCAGATCGTCCCGTCGCAGTTGGTCCATGCCCGGCGGGGCGCGTTCAAGGCGCGAGCGGACTTCGCCGAGGCGGGCTTCCAGTTGGTGGATGCGGAGGGCCTTTTCGATCAGGGGCGAGGTGGCGGCGGTATCCTGCAGGACCCGGCACTCCGCTTCGCGTTCGCGCAGTTTTTCCGCGTCCTGTAAAAGGGCCTGCTGTTGATTGCGGATTTCCCGGGCGGCTTTTTCCGCCTGCAGCAATTCGTTGGCGAGTTTTTGGGGGGCGCGGGGCGGTGTGTCCCACCCGAGGGCCTTGGCGTGGAGGTCGAGATCGACGTTTCCCTGCATGAGAATGCCCACGCGGCGGGCCAGATCTCCGGCGCCGTCGTCCATGAGATCGCGCAGGGTCCAAGTGTGGCGGGCGCGGGTGTCGGCGGGGGACCATTGGGGCGGGTCGGCGGGGGCGCCGTCCCGGGTGGCCTCCACGCGGGTGTCGCGGCGTTCGAGCCGCCAGCGGACGGCATCGTTTTCGCTTACCGTGAGGGTGGTCCAGGCGGGGAGGGCGCGGGTGGGCGCGTGATGCCAGATGAGGTCGCGCATGGCGGTGGCGGCACTGGTTTTGCCGCAACCATTGGGACCATGGATGATGTTGATGCCGGGGGACAGGTCCTGCAACACGAAGCCCTGGTCGTGGGGGATGCCGGGCATGGCGGTGAGTTCGAGCCGTTCGACCCGAATCATGGGGAGCCCTCCAGGATTTCGGCCAGCAGGCGTTCGGCATGGGGACGCGGATCGGGGAGGGGGAGCGGGGCCAGTCCCTTGCCGTCGAATTCGCCTTGGCGAAGGATGCGGGCGTGGAGATCCCCGAGGCGTTGCCGCAAGCCGTCCGGTGGACCTTGTTCGATGAGGTCGGCCAAGAGGGCGTGGAGGCCGCCCAATTGCCGGCAGGCGGTGGGATCAAAAGGAGGGCGGGGGCGGTTTTCGATCTTTTCAATGATCGTGTTTCCGCCGGGTTCCCACTCGGTGAGGTGTCGGATGCAGGCGGCAAGAAAAGCGGGGTCGCTTGTCTCTCCGGTGAAGCGCAATCTGAGCACGGTCCGGTCGCAGTCGAATCCTTCCAGTTGTCGCAGGATGGCTTTGCGAATGGTGTCCTCGCCGGGCGGAATGTCGGCACGCAGGGGAATTTCGAGGGTCTCGTAGCGCAGGGAGGCGGTCGCGGCGGGGCGCGGCGGGGTCAGGGCGCCGTTTTGCAGTTCGGTGATCCAGGCGTGGTGGGCGCCGGTTTCGGAGGGGTCGAGCGGCTGGGGGGATCCGGGCATGAGGACCCAGGGACTGCCTTCGTGGAGGCGGGGGGCGTGGAGGTGGCCCAAGAGCCACGAGGTGACGGGTTGGGCCTGCAGACGGGCCAGGGAGAGGGGGGCGTGCCGGGAGGAACTTGCGCCAAGATCGCCGTGGACGATGCCGAGGGCGGGCAGCCCGTCGGGGGGCGCGGGCGAAAAGTCATCCAAGGGATCCCCGTCCCAGTGGGGGCGGGGGAATGACCAGCCATACAGTCTGAGGGCGGGGGCGTCGTTCTCCTTGAGCACCAGCGCCTCCCATTGTCCGCGGGCGCCGAGCAGGGTAAAGACGTCCGACGGAAGAAAGGCGGCGAGACGGGGGAGCACGACGGCATCGTGGTTCCCGGCGACGGCAATGACCCGGATTCCGGCGTCCCCGAGCGTTCGCGCGCCGGTTTCCAAAGGGGCGAGGGCTTCCCAAAATCCGTTTTCGGCGTCCACCAAATCCCCCCCGAGGATTACAGCGTTCACTTTCTCGCGAATGGCGCATTCGACAAGAGCTTCCCAAGCGCGAATGGTGCGCGCGGGGCGCCGCCAGGGTTCCGGGAGACGCGCGGGGGTTCGGCCCAGATGCAAGTCGCTGCAAAGCAGAAGCTTCACCCTTTGCCCTCCTCGTCGGTTTCCGGGCGGGGGCGAAGGATGATGGTTTGGATGCGGCGCGCGGTGGCGGTTTGAATGCGGATTTCGCAACCGGGGGCCTGCAACACTTCGCCCGCGTTGGGGATACGTCCGAGGGTGTAGAGCAAATAGCCGGCCACGGAATCGTATTCTTCCCGCTCGGGTAGTTTGAGGCCCAGCTCCTCGTTGAGTTCGTCCAATGGCATGGAGGCTTCGACTTGATATGCGCCTTCGCCGATTTGTTGGTAGGGTTTGGATTCCCGATCGTGTTCGTCTTCGATTTCGCCCACGAGTTCCTCGAGAATATCCTCCAGGGTCACCACCCCGGCGGTGACGCCGTATTCGTCCACGGCTATGGCGGTATGGACCTTGTTTTGCTTCATGAGGCGCAGCAAATCGTTGATGAGCATGGATTCCGGAACGAAAGTCGCCGGGTGGATGTGCTCGGCAAGGGGGCTGTCGGTGCGGCCTTCGGCGATGGCGCGGAGGAGCGACTTGACGTGGATCATGCCGAGAATTTCATCGAAATCCTCGTGATAGAGCGGAAAGCGGGAATAGGGGCTGTCTTTGACGATTTCCAGGGCGTCGGCGACATGGAGGGCGTCCTCCAATCCCTGCATGCGCACCCGGGGGGTCATGATTTCCCGGGTGATGGTTTCGCCGAATTCAAGGGCGGAACGAATGAATTCCCGTTCGTCGTCATCGAGATCGTGGTCGTTGGTTTGATCCACGAGAGTGAGGATTTCGTCTTCGGCGGTGGGGCGGTTGCCTTCCTCGTTGTTGCCGGCCAGGCGGAGATGCAGGATGCGCTCCAAGCTGGAGATCAGCCAAACCAAGGGGTAAAAAATCCAGAATAACAGGAAACCGACGGGCAGAAAACTCAGGGTGATGCGGTCGGCGTAATGTTCGGTGAGCACGCCGGGGAGGGTGCGGGTCACGGTGAGGTTGAAAAGGGTGAACATGCCCACGGCCAAAAATCCGAGCGGTTCCGTGGCCGTGAAGGTTTCTTCGAACAAGACCACGGCCGACCAAATGGTGGCGATTTGGCTGCTGACGGCCAGGAGGGTGAGCAGGTTGATGAGTTCCGGCCAGCGGCGCTCCCATCGGTTTTGGAGCTTGGCGAGTTTGGGTTTCTTTTCGACCAAGCGGCTGAGCCCGGCTTCCCCGCTGGACCGCGCGGAGCGGAGCAGGGGGTTGAAAAGTCCCGCCGCAATGAGGGTGAGCAGACAGAGTACGGGGAGGGAAATCATATGAAAAACGGTCCGGCGAGTTTCAGGGAACGGGCTTCGTTGACCCAGGCGGTTTCCAAGGTCAACATGGCCCGTTTGCGTTCGGTGGTGTCATCCTCGGCTCCGATGAGGTGGTGACAGCCGTGGGCGAGGTAGAGGGCGAGTTCCCGGTCGGGGGAATCCCGCAACCGGCCTTCTTCATGGGCCTGGACGAGATTGATCACCACTTCGCCGGTATCGCCGCCGGTGCGCACATCCGCTCCGAAATCCAGGGAAATGCCGTCGAATGGGTAGGCGAAGCTAATGACGTCGGTAATGCAATCCCGGTCGAACCATTCGCGGTTGAGGTCGCGAATGGCGTCATCCGTGAGCACGAGGGACAGCTCCACCCAATGGAAGGCGGGGTCCAGGCGCGCGACTTTCCCCATGATCCACAAGGCGTACCGGTGGAGAGCCTCTTCATCAATGCGCAGGGCGCTTTGCAGGTTGGTGATTTCGATTTGAACGTCAGTCGCCTGAAGTTTCATGATTCCCGGCTTCCTTGTTTGTTTCCTTTGAAATGTTCTTTTTCAGTTCCTTGGTCATGTCCTTGGTGGCTTCCTTGATGGCCTCGGTGTCGGTGTCTTTTGGATAGGCGACGCGTCCGTGGAGCATGTTGTTGAGAGAGAAAATCATCGAACGCCGAATGGCGGTGATGTCCGACATGGTGAGCCCGCAGAGATCGAATTGACCGTCGATGAGTTTTTCTTTGATGATCTCGTTGACGAGGCCTTCGATTTGTCCGGGTTTGTTTTTGTCGATGGATCGAGAGGCGGCTTCAATGGAGTCGGCAATCAGCAGAATACCCATTTCCCGGGTTTTGGGGCGCGGTCCGGGGTAACGGTAGTCGTCTTTGTCCACCTTTTCCTTTTTGCCGGCATCCCCCTCGGCCCGGGTGCGGGCCCGGTAATAAAAATACTGGATGATGCTGGTGCCATGGTGTTGCTCGATGCCTTCGATGATGATCCGGGGCAGTTTGTAGCGGTGCGCGAGGCTGACCCCTTCCTTGACGTGCGAAATCACGATGAGGCGGCTCATGCTCGG
Source organism: PVC group bacterium (assembly GCA_003565815.1). Classification (GTDB taxonomy): domain Bacteria; phylum Verrucomicrobiota; class Kiritimatiellia; order SS1-B-03-39; family UBA6053; genus PXAS01. Next base: position 8,102 of record PXAS01000138.1, on the reverse strand, counting down.
CGAGAGTTCGTCATGGGGGTTCCGCCGTCCCTGAATGTTTTCTATGAAAAATTCGGGTTTGGTGAGTTTGCCGATGTCGTGGTAGTAGGCGCAGACGCGGACGAGCAGATCGTTGGCGCCGATTTCGCGGGCGGCGGTTTGGGCGAGATGGGAGACCATGAGGCTGTGGTGATAGGTCCCCGGGGCTTCCATGGCCAGACGGGCCAACAAGGGATGGCTCATGTCGGAAAGCTCCAGCAGGCGCACGTCGGTGGTCACTTTGAAAAAATATTCGAACGGCGGGATCACCAGCAGCACGAGCACCGAGGAGATCAGCCCGGTGGAAAAGGCGCCCACGGCCATTTGGGTCAGCACCAGGGGCGTGACCTGCTCGGCCACGGCGGTGGCAATCATGACCAGGGCCTTGACCCCGCCGATCCAGAGGCCGGCGCGGAAGAGGTTGGAGCGTTTGTGAATCGAGCGGAGGCCGATGGCGGCGGTGAGGGTGATGAGGAGCCCGCAGAAAAAGACCAGCAGATCGAAATCCTGGGACAGAGACACCACCAGACTGGAGGAGAGGCCCACGGCGAGTGCGAAGCCGGGCCCGTACAAAATGGTGGCCAGCAAGGGCGCCAGGGCAAGGGGGAGGAGGGGGCGCACCATGAACCCGGGGATCAAATTCATGTTCACGGTCAAATGGATGACCGCCTGGGACATGAGCAGGCTGATGAGGGTGAGCACCGCCCAGAGAATGAGCCGGTCGGTGTTGGCGGACAGTTCGCGCTGCAAGAGCACCATCAGCATGATGCTCATGATCAATCCCAGCGCCAGGAAAATGCCATGGCTGATCATACGGGCGCGGTTGGGGTCGGTTTGCGCCATTTCCTGAAGGATTTGGGCATGGCGCTGGACGTCCCGGATCATTTGTTCGGTCACCCGGGCGCGGGCTTCCATGAGGGTTTCGCCCTGGGTGCGGGTTTCGTAAACCGGATCCACGTTTTGGCCGGCCAGGGCTCTGGCCTGCCGGGTGGCCTGGGCGTCCACGTTGAGGTTGGCCTCCAGCAAGGCGTTCATCAAAACCCCGATGAGTTGGCTTTGTGAGGAGGTCAACCCGTGGGTGTCCGTCAGGGCCCGGGTCGCGGATTCCGCCGCTTCGGCGGGGGTGGGCAGTTCGCCCAGGTTCCGGATGGGCCCGCCGATCCCGATTTGCACGCGGGCGCCGGTGACAAAGCCTTGATACCCGGTTTCCCGATCCTCGGGGGCGATCATGCCGCGTTCCCAGTGATCTTGCAATTTGGCCAACAGGGATGAACGGAGTTCCAAGGATAGATCCGGGGGGAATCGTTCGGGGAATTCACCGAGAATCGTCGGTAAATTCAACAACTCCACGGTGGCGGACAATTCCTGGTCCTCGCTGAGTCTGGCGGCTTCCGCGCGGTCGAGAAAGCGTTCGAAATTGCGTCGGGCTTCGCGCAGGCGGGCGGCCTGGAGGCTGAGCACGGGCGGGGATTCGTTCATGGCCCGTTCCCGGCGCAGTTCGGTTTGATCGAGATTGATGGTCTCGAAATCGATCTCCGCCTGCACCGTAAAGGGCGCGGTCTGTCCGAGGGTCAGTTCGGTGATGACCGGATTGCCGCCCAAATGCAGCACCGCCATGAGCACCTTCCACAGCGCCACGGTGATCACCACCAGTTTGAGGGTAATCACCCGGGGGTTGCGTTTGAGATTGCGGGTGCGTTCCTGGGTGCGTTTCTGTCGGGACTTGGAAACGAGGGATTTTTGATCGGTCATAATGATTCGGTCCGAGGGGCTGCCTCGTCCCGGAGGTTGCGGTAGGCGCGGATGATCCGCTGCACCAGGGCATGTCGGACGACATCATCCTCGGTGAGATTCACCATGGAAATGCCATCGATTTTGTGCAGGGCGCGCATGGCTTCCCGCAGGCCGGACCGCTTTTTGTGGGGCAGGTCCACCTGCGAGGAGTCGCCGTTGACCACGCATTTGCTGTCAAAGCCGATGCGGGTGAGGAACATGAGCATTTGTTCCTCGGTGGTGTTCTGGGCTTCATCGAGCAGAATGAAGCTGTTGTTGAGCGTGCGCCCCCGCATGTAGGCCAGGGGAGCGACTTCGATGACGCCGCGTTCAATGAACTGGGCGATCACGGGGGCGTCCATCATGTCGTGCAACGCATCGTACAAGGGACGCAAATACGGGAGGATCTTTTGTTGCAGATCCCCGGGCAAAAACCCCAGGGCTTCGCCCGCCTCGACGGCGGGGCGGGTGAGAATGATGCGATTGACCTCCCCATTGAGCAGGGCCGAAACGGCCATGGCCATGGCCAGATAGGTTTTGCCGGTGCCGGCGGGTCCAAGCCCCAGGGTGACGTCATGGGTTTGAATGGCGCGGAGATATTCGCCTTGGCCCAAGGTTTTGGGGAACACCGGGCGCTTGCCATTCATCACCTCAATGCGGGTGGAGAGCATTTCGCGCAGCGCGTCCTCCTCCCCGGTCAAAAAGTGACGCAGCAGATAGTAGCGGGTGGGGCCCCGCAAATCCGCGCCCTGTCCGCGGGCATGGCGCAAGAGGGAGATGAATTGGCCCGCCCGGGCCAGAGCGTTTTCTTCTTCGGCGGTGAGTTTCAGCCAGTTGTCGCGCGCGGTCGTCCGCAGGGAAAACGCTTCCTCCAGGGCACGAAGCAAGCCCCCGCGCGGTGCCAGCACGTCCTCGGCCTCGCCGGCGGAGCTAAAATAGATGGTGTTTTCGTGTTCCATGGATCAAGGGTCCATTCTATGCGGAATCCCGGAGGGGTCAATCGTGTTTTTCGGCCTTGAGGATGAAGACGATGGGGAATTTTTGCAGTTCGAACACTTGTTCGGCCCAGTCGGCGCTATAATAAGGGACGCGTTTGCGGCGTTCTTCCCGGCTCATGTCATGCACGGGCAGGGCCTTGGGCTCGTGCAGGGCGCGGAGGGTCAAACCGGACCTCAAGACCCACATGACGGTTTCGGCCACGGGATAGGCCCGCACGCTCACCGCGGCCGCGTCCGTCTCCGGCGCCTCCCGCACGTCCGGGGTGGGATGGAAGTAACTGTTGAGAAAAATGCCCTGTTCGTTTTCGTCGAGTTCCAACCATTCTCCGGCGTAAACGGGATGGCCCATGCTGATCAAGAGGGTGCCGCCGGGGCGCAGGCCATCGGCGCACTTTTGAATCAGGGCGGCGGGATCGGCGGCGAAAGGGACCCCGTACGCGGAGTGAATCAGGTCGAACGTGCCCCAGCTCGGGTCCAAGGCCTCCATGTCGGCCAAACGGAGGTCCACGGAAACGCCGTGACCCTCCACCAATTTGCGGGCATGGGTCAATTGAGAGGCGCTGATGTCCACGGCCACGGCCTCGGCGCCGTTTTTGGCGAGATAGATGCTGTTTTGGGCGGCGCCACAGCCCAATTCCAGGCAGCGCTTTCCCGTCAGAGGCTTGGGCAACAGTCCCAAATCCGCGTCGCCCGGCAACAGGGGCCCATAGTGGAAATCCTTGACGGAAATCGTGGTGGCCCGTTGGTAGTCTCCCGCCAATTGATCCCAGTATCGCGCGTTGCTTTGCGCGAAATCAGACCCGTTGGGGTTATCCATTTTCTTGGTCCCGATTGAGCCAATTGATTTGCAGGCAATCCTTCAATTGCAAACGGGCCCGGTGTAGCAGGACCCACAAATTCGAGGAACTGATGTCCATCGCGTCACAGATTTCCTCCGCGTTGAGATGCTCCAGTTCCCGCATTTCGAAGACCCGCCGCTGGTTGTCGTTGAGCTTGGAGAGACATTGGTTGAGGGTTTGCCAGAATTCTTCGCGTTCGTAGGCCTTTTCGGGGTTGGTGATCCATTCCGATTGGCCCACCTTCCAGCGCCCCTTGCGGTCGAGATAGGCCTCGTGGTCCAGCGCCTGGTCGCCGGGGGACTCGGTCGCAAGTTCCCGATTGTTTTTGCGATAATGGTCGATGATCTTGTGTTTGAGGATGCCCACCAGCCAAGTGCGCTCCGCGGAACGACCTGAAAACCCCTCCGCTCCCTTGATGGCGGCAAGAAACGTGTCCTGCAACAAATCTTCCGCGACCTGGGGATTGCGGACGCGTCCCAATGCAAAGCGGTACAAAATATCCCCGTGCTCGTGCAGCCAACGGGAGGGATTCAGTTCTGGGGGTTCGGACATGGGGACTCCTTAGCGAAAGCAAAAAAGTTTGGCAATTGTAAACGCGTCCCGCGGGCACGGAATGCGGCGGCATTCGGTCCGGACACGATCCGCGCGTCGCGGATGTGTGAGAGGAACGGACAAATCGGACAAGTCCGACGGGCGCGGATGCATGACGGAACCCTATTGCGATTTTCCGACTTTGACTTGCGGATTGAAATTGTTATGTGCGGGGCATGCAAAATATCGAATTGAATGGTGCTTGGTCTTTTCACTCTTCCCGCGATGCCTCCGCCGTGATGACGGGTACCGTCCCCGGTTGCGTTCACACGGATTTATTGGCGTTGGGGAAAATTCCCGATCCCTGGTTTCGTGACAACGAGAAGGACATTCACTGGGTGGCGCATGAAGAATGGGTGTACGCCCGGACGGTGGAGGTTCCGGAGGCGTTCTTGGACGCGCCCCGGGTGCTGTTGTGTTTCGATGGACTGGATACGCTGTGTACGCTGGAGGTGAACGGCAAAAGGGTCGCGGAGATGGCCAACATGCACCTGCGTCATGAAGTGGACGTGAAGGATGCGTTGACGCCCGGTGAAAATCTTGTGCGCTTGACCTTTCATTGTCCGTTTCCGCTGATGCGGGAAAAGGACGCGGAATTGCGTTTGCCCTCGTGGAATCTGTACCATGAGGATTATTTTGGCAAAAGTTATCTCCGCAAAATGGCTTGTGCCTTTGGGTGGGACTGGGGGCTGATGGCGCCGACGGTCGGTATTTGGCGTTCGGTGACCTTGAAAGCTTTTGAAAACCGGGTGCGGGATTTTCGGGTGCATCAACGGCATGGGGAGGCGGGCGTGACGTTGGCGGTGACGGCGGATTTGGAGAACCCGGCGCCCTTTGAAGTCGTGCTGCGCTTCGGGGAAGAAGTCGTGGCCCGTGGATCGGGACATTCCGATGCGGGGCCGGTCGAACTGAAAGTGCCGAATGCGGAATTGTGGTGGCCCAATGGCATGGGGGATCAGCCGTTGTATGAGGTGGAGGTGAGTTTGGCGGATGGCTCGGGCTGTTCGCGCCGCATTGGCCTGCGCACCGTGGAGTTGGTGCGGGAAGCGGATGTTCACGGGGAAAGTTTCCGCTTTCGGGTCAATGGCCGGGATGTGTTTGCCAAGGGCGGGAATTGGATTCCCTGCGATGTGTTTCCCTCGCGGGTTTCCAACGATCTGTACCGTCATCTGTTGGAATCCTGCGCCCGTTCGGGGATGAACATGATTCGCGTTTGGGGCGGGGGGATCTATGAGGACGGGCGGTTTTACGATTTGTGCGATGAGTTGGGGCTGATGATTTGGCAGGATTTCATGTTCGCCTGTTCCGCCTATCCGGGATTTGACGAAGCGTTCTTGCAAAACATCGAGGCGGAGGCCGTCGACAACGTCCGCCGGTTGCGTCACCACCCCTGCTTGGCGCTCTGGTGCGGCAACAATGAATTGGAACAGGGGCTGGTCTGCTTCGATCAGGAGGACTGGAACGAGCGGGCCATGCCGGGGAAAGATTACACCGTGATCTTCGACCGGTTGTTGCCGGACGTGGTGGACCGCGAGGACGGGGTGACCCCGTACTGGCCCTGCAGCCCCCACTCGCCTTTCGGGGACCGCGGGCATTTCAACAATCCCGAATGCGGGGACGCCCATGCCTGGAGCGTTTGGTTCGGCGGGAAACCGCTGGAGGCCCAACGCCAGTGGACCTTTCGCTTTATGTCGGAATTTGGCTTTCAAAGTTTTCCGGAACTCCGGACGGTGGAAAGTTTTACCGCCGGGGAGGACCGCAGCCTGGTGAATTGGGTGATGGATTATCACCAGCGCTCCGGCCCGGGCAACATGACCATCTACAAATATTTGCTGGATTGGTTCCGGGAACCGGGGGATTTCGAATCGGCGCTGATCCTGACGCAACTGATTCAGGCGCTCTGCATTCAGGTGGCGGCGGAACACGCCCGCCGGATTCAGGGGCAAATGGATGGGTTGTTGTATTGGCAGATCAATGATCTTTGGCCCGGCGCCACCTGGTCCTCCATCGATGTGTATGGCCGGTGGAAGGCGCTGCAATATTTCTCGCGCCGCTTTTTCGCGCCGGTGCTGGTGTCGCTATTGGAAAATTGCGAGGACGGCACCGTGGCTTGTCATGTGTCCAACCATCGTCCGGATCTGTTCCGCGGCGAATTGCTCTGGCAAATGGTGGATGCCTCGGGCCGGGTGATTGAACAGGGACGCGAACCCGTGGAGGTGCCGTCCCAATCCAATGAACGGATCACGGTGCTGTCCTGTCGGGAAGCCCGCGAGGCGGGCGGCACCTCCAAACTCCCGTTGGAACTCCGCGGGCACCGCAACGGTCCCATGAGCGGGGACCGGGATTTGCTGGTCTTCGCGGTGTTAATCGAGGGGGACGTCGAAATTTCCCGGAATCTCGCCGCTTTTTCGAAGCCCAAGTACTGGAAATTGCGGGAGCCGGGTCTTTCGGCGGTGGTCGGAGAGGATGAAGAGGGACTGTACATCGAAGTCAGCTCCCGGGCCTGCTCTCCCTGGACACGTCTGCACTTGCGGGACGCGGACATCTGGTTGAGCGACAACTTTTTTCACGTCCTTCCCGGATTTCCCGTGCGCGCCCGGGTGGAATCGTGCTCTCTGACCCGCCGGGAAGACATCGAAAGCGCTTTGCGGGTGACACCCTTGGCGGCCCTTTTCCGTTAATTGCATCTGAAAGACACTGATGAACACATCGCAGCCGCATTCATTTGTGCCCCGTCAACCAGAAATCTTCGCATAGGACCGTGAGATTCCTCCCTTTTCCAATGGATTTTTTCCGTGAGATGGGGTATCCCCTTTTTTATGCGCATTTCCCTCTTTATTCCTTGTTACGTGGACCAACTCCAACCCCACATTGGCTTTGCCGTGGCCAATGTGTTGCGGAAACTCGGACACGAGTTGCACGTGCCCTCCGACCAGACCTGTTGCGGACAACCGGCCATGAACACCGGGTACGAGGACGAGGCCCGGCAAGTGGCCCGGCATTTTTTGAAGGTGTTTGCCGACAGTGAAGCCATTGTCGTGCCTTCCGGTTCCTGCGGCGCCATGGTCCGGCACTTCTACTTGGAACTTTTTCACGGACATCCCGAAGAAGAGGCCGCCAAAGCCATTGCCGGGAAAACCTGGGAATTTTCCGAATTTTTGGTCGACGTGCTCAATGTCAAAGACCTCGGGGCGCGTTTTCCACACAAAGTCACCTTTCATGACGGCTGTCACGGCCTCCGTGAACTGAAAATCAACCATCAGCCCCGCACGCTTCTGCGCTCGGTGAAAGATTTGGAACTCGTGGAGATGCGGGAAGCGCGGAGTTGCTGCGGTTTCGGGGGAACCTTCGCGGTGAAATTCCCCAAAATCTCCACCTCCATGGCCCAGGTCAAATGCGTGTCCGCAAAAGAGACCGGCGCCGAGTTCATGGTCAGCAACGATCCCAGTTGCATGCTGCAGATGCAGGGGTACCTGGACAAACAGAAAATCCCCATGCGTTGCCTGCACCTCGCCGAAGTGCTCGATCAGGTTCCGCAATCCTGAGAATGCTTCCCGTCTTCACTCCTCACTCCCCATCGCTCGTCATTCTCTTGGCGCGTGTTTTGACCCAATCCAGGAGTGACGCTTTGTCGGGATGAGTTCCCTCCAGTTGTTCGTCATAAGCGCGTTGTTTCCATTTGCCGATTTTCGGGCCTTTTTCGATGCCCATTGCGAGGAGATCCTGGCCGGTGATCCAGGGTTCCGGGAGGGCCGCCTCGGCTTCGTATTCCGCTTTGGCTTGGATCAAGCGCTCATGGCTGGCGGTAATGCCGTTGCTGCAAAGGCAGTCGATGCGGTGCAGTTCCAATTCCTCGTCGAAATGCGGACGTCCCACCATGCGG
>PXAS01000329.1 GCA_003565815.1 PVC group bacterium | reverse complement strand
GCAGAGCGGCCTCGCCTCCGCCGAACGCGTCTTCGCCCTCCTGGACGAACCCGAACCGCTGCGGGACCCGCCCCTGCCCCACGCCCTCAACGACCTGCGCGGGGACATTCAATTTGATCACGTGGATTTTTCCTATGACGGAAAAAATCCGGTGCTCCGGTCCGTGGATTTTGAAATTCTCCCCGGTCAAGCCGCCGCCATCGTCGGGGCCACCGGTGCGGGAAAATCCACGCTGCTCAGCCTCTTGTGTCGTTTTTACGATGTCAACGCCGGCGCGGTGCGACTGGACGACGTGGACGTGCGCAACTACACCCAGCGCGAATTGCGCCGGCATCTGGGCGTGGTACAGCAGGATCCCCTGTTGTTTTCCGGCACCCTGGCCGACAATCTCCGCCTGGGCCGGCCCGACATCACCCGCGCGGAAATGATTGAAGCCGCCCGATACGTGAACGCGCACGCGTTTATCGAAAAACTGCCCGCCCAGTACGAAACCGACCTCGGAGAAGGCGGCAACCGTCTCTCCACCGGACAAAAGCAACTCATTGCCCTGGCCCGGGTTCTGTTGCAGGACCCGAAGGTGTTGTTACTGCTCGACGAGGCCACCGCCAGCGTCGATTCCGAAACCGAGTCCCTCATTCAGGACGCCCTCGGCAAGCTCATGCAAAATCGCACCAGCATCGCCATCGCCCACCGGCTCTCCACGGTGATGAATGCCGACACCATCCTCGTGATGCGACACGGACGCCTTGTCGAGCAGGGCACCCACGCCGAATTGCTCGAACAGGACGGCTATTACCGCACCCTGGTCGAGGTCATGCGGCACGGCCTGTCCGTTTAACCCCCCAAATTCGAGCTTTCTTTCTGAAAGGTGAATTGGCGGACGTGGATGAGTTGGTTGTCGAATCCGGCTTCGCAATAGGCCAGATAATAAAACCATTTGCGGATAAAGCGTTCGTCGAAGCCCAGGGCTTTCACTTTGGCGAGATTCGCGGCGAAGGCGTCGCGCCACCGGCGCAGGGTCTCGGCATAATCACGGCCAAACTCGTGCATGTCCACGCATTGCCAGCCGGCATGCCGCCGCACGAGCCCCCGCAACAAGTCGGGACTGGGCAAATGTCCGCCGGGAAAAATGTGCTTGCGGATAAAGTCGCTGCTTTTCATGTAACTTTTATAGCGCTCGTCGGGAATGGTGATCGCTTGGAGCACAAAACGTCCGCCCGGTTTCATCCGCCGCTGGACGGTTTCAACGTAGACGGGGAGAAATTCGTGGCCGACGGCTTCAATCATTTCGACACTGAGAACGTGGTCAAAGGTTTCCGACACTTCCCGGTAGTCCTGCAGCCGAATTTCCACCAAGTCCGCCACCCCGGCCGCCCGGACGCGTTTGCGGGCCTCTTCCGCCTGTGCTTCCGACAAGGTGAGGCTGGTGACCCGGCATCCGCGCACTTGGGCCAGGCGAATGGCGCAGGCGCCCCAGCCGCTGCCGATTTCGAGCACATGGTCGCCGGCCTTGGGATCGAGGCGCGCAATCAGGCGGTCGATCTTCCGCAGTTGGGCGCGGTGCAAGTCCTCGTCGGGGCTTTCAAAAATGGCGGCGCTGTAGGTGAGGGTCGGGTCCAGGAAGGTCGCGTACAGGTCATTGCTCAGGTCATAATGGGCCTGAATATTTCTCCGGGCGTTGTCCAGGGTGTTGGAGCGCAAACGGTGGGCGGCATGGTCCATGGCCCGCAGCACGCGCGAAGCTCCCCGCATCAGCCGACCCATGGCCCGTTGATTTCGGGAAAGCACGCGCAGCAGTGTGGACAAGTCGTCGGTTTTCCAAGATCCGTCGATATATGTTTCCGCAAAAGCCATGGCGCCGCCCAGCAACATGCGGCGAACCGCGCTTGGCTCCAAGACATGCAATTCCACCTGATCCACGCCCGCTTCTCCGACACCTTGCCCCACCAGGGTTTGATGTCCCGAGGGAAGAATGACATTGATTTTCGCGTCTTGGATCGTGGAGAGCGCGCGAACAAGAATTCGCTCGGAAAGGGTCATGCCGGCGGGGTCGGCGATGGCGGAACTCAGGATGGTTTTTGTGGAATCCATGGGAAAAACACATTGGTGGTTTGTTGATAGGTCCGATACGCCTCGCCCCTGGATTGGAGGGACTGACGTTCGGTGTGCGGAATGCCGGTGAGATACCGGAGAAAGAGATACATCAGGATCATGCCGATCCAAGCCAGGGGCGCGAGGGGAGAGCCCATGGACCAAAGCACATAGGAAGTCCAATGCAACCACTCGCAAAAATAATTGGGATGCCGGCTGTAGCGCCAAAGGCCGGATTGACAGACCTTGCCTTTGTTTTCGGGGTTTTGACGAAAACGGGCCAGTTGGCGGTCGGCGAGACTTTCCCCGGCAATGGCGCCGAAGGCAATCAAAAGCCCCAAGAGGTCGAATACATCGGGAAAGGCGCCGGGACGGAGGATGACCGCGATGGGCGGAAGCATGAAAATGGGCACCAGCAGGGCCTGTCCCTGAAAAAAGAAAAAGAACTTTCGATCGGCTTGTTCGCCCCAATGTCCGCGCAAATTCACATAACGTCCGTCCTCGGGGTTTTCTCCGCGAAGGCGGTCAACGTAAATGTGCGCGGCCAGGCGCAGGGACCAAAAAAGCACCACGCCCCCCACGAAAACGCCACGCGGTGAAAAAGGAAGAAAGGCCTGTGCGGACATCATGCCAAAGGCCATGCCCAAGGTCCAGCCCAAGTCCACCCAACCGGCATTGGCGGATTTCACCGCGTGCCGCCAAAGCAGAAATTGCAGCCCGGCGGCCAGGAGATACGCGACAAAAATGGAAAGAAGCACATTCACATCCATGAATCGCCATCTACCTGCACACCTTACAAAAATGGAGGCAGTGGTTTGAAATCCGCAGCGAGATCCCCTCCGAAAAATCCATTGTTTCTCCTCAAAGACCCTGAGCGAAGTCGAAGGGCATATCCCTGCTTCAAGAAGAAGCCGCTTACCGAAACTCGTCGGCCCGCGGATGGTTGGGGAAACGAGTGCGCAAGTCGGTGTGAATCCGCCGGGCGGCGGCATCATCGTTGAGGCCGTCCCGATAATGCGCGGCCAGGGTGATCAGGGTGTCGGGATCATCCGCGGCCACGCGGACGGCGGCATCCAGGGCGCTTCGGGCGGCGGCGGGTTGGTTCGCGGCAATGGCGGATTCCACCTGCCCCATCAGCGCCGGCAACCACTCCGGTGCCAAGCGTCCCGCGTCCCGGTAAGCGGCCAACGCTTCCGCGGGGCGGGCCCGGGCGAACAAAAACCTGCCCAACGCCACATGGGCGCGAGGTTGTTCCGGCGCCGTGTGTACGCCGATGCGCAGCGCCCGCTCCTCCAAATCGTTTCGCCCCCGTCTGGAGGCATGGGCGGCGGCGCGGAGACAATGGTTGAGGGCCATATGCACGTTTCCGTTCCGCGCGGCCGCATCCGCCTGATCCAGAATCTCTTTCACTTCCCGGGTCACCCGGTCCTCCCCGCCCATGTTCTCGCGGGTGACCTCGGCCGACAACACGCGCATCCGCTCCCGCACTTCCGCCTCCAGGTCCCCGTCCGGGTCCAAGGACAGATAACGCTGATAATAATGGATGGCCTGGGAAGGATCGAGATCGTTTCGGTCCAAAAAGGCGGCGATGTTCAGGTTCGCGGGCGCGTAGCCCGAATCCATGTCGAGGGCTCTGCGGAGGATTTCCCGGACCTCATTCACATTGCCCCGATCGGCGGTCAACGCCGCCAAAGAGGTCAGCACCCGGGGAGACTCCCGGCGTTGGGCGGCTTCGTTCAACCAGCGTAGGGCACGCGCGCGGTCGCCCATGTTGATGGCCGCGGTGGCCATCATTTCCAGAGGTTCGGTGCGTCCGGGGGCCACCCGGGCGGCGACGTCAAAGGCATCGATGGCCTCGGCAAAGCGGCCTTCCCTCATCATCAACCCCCCGAGATTGTACTGGATGAGAAAATCCTCGGGCGCGAGGGTCGCGGCGATGCGGAAAGCGTCCTCCGCGGGTCCGGCCCGCCCGTTCCGCGCCCGGGCCAGGCCCAATGCGCCCCACAGGCTTGCGGCCTCCCCATCGGACTCCCGCCCCTCCAGGGCCTGTTCCAGCATGGCGGCCGCCTCCTCATGCGCCCCCCGCTCCAAGGCGGCCAAACCTTGCGACGCCAATTTTCGGGACGAACGTCCGCAACCGGACATTCCCAAGGACAGCGTCAGCAAAAACGAGACAATTAAAAAGCGGATGGATGCATTCACGGATCTAAGATACATAACTCCGGCGAGGACACAAGTGAATGTCCCATCTAATTCCATTTTCCGCCGGGGGATGCGCTTTGAAGGAATTCGGGGGGAGACGGGAGCGCCGATCTCCGCATCGGCAGGGGCGAAGGGGGAAATCCGGGCCCGAATTCCTTCAAAGCGTATCCCCCGGCAAGCTTATTCGGATTGTTGCAAGGTCGCCCGCAAACCATATTGATGAAGCTGATGCAGATGCAATTCCGCCTGCTCCCGGGCTTCGGAGGCCACCAGCGACTTGCCCTGGTTGTGCACCTCGAGCATGAGCTTGTTGGCCAG
>PXAS01000394.1 GCA_003565815.1 PVC group bacterium | reverse complement strand
CATAACTGCCCACACCCATTAAACCTAGGACAAGATATCTGTGTTGTAGCACAACCTGTATTATTAGAAACATAATTTGTTGGACAACCTGGACTAGAGTAGGGATTACAATTTTGACACGAACCACAATCCCTCCAGATTGCATATACTGATAATGGACAGGTAACATTACTAACCGTACCCGTACCGGAGTTTAGGTTACCACAAGTATCACTCGCCTTCCAAAACCCCGAAAATTCATAACCCCAATTTGTTGTTACACTTGGACCTGTAGAAGTTCCTCCTCTATATACAGTCCTAGAGTCGGGATTTAAAGTACCTCCTGCTGCAGGACTTCTTACATAAGAAACTGTAAACTGATCACAACTTGAATTACTTACACATCGAGAGGTAGTTGCACATCCTGCAGGGCTTACCGTTCTCGTTTGTTGCATCATATTAGCTGCACAACCACCTCCTCCGCAACTTGTATTGGTCCACGAACCAGTAGTACATGCTAATTGCCAATTGGCTCTAATTGTTATCGGCTCTCGTATTCTACTACATACACCTGTAGATGAAGTAAAAGTACCAGAACAACTACCACTTGTTATAGTATAACCTGTTCTATTATAACCAGGTCTAGTACAATTAGGAGCTGAATTACCACTATTATGACATATATGAGCATCACCAGGGCAACTCCCTCCGTTAGCATTATATCTAACACGATGTGTAACTAACCTACAAGTAATGGTATTTGTACCACAATTATCTCCAGCACAATTACGTCTAGTACAAGAGGCAGTGGTACTACTACAACCGGTATTTGTAGTTGTATAATTTGTTGGACAGGATGGTGTACAACTACCACAAGGGCCTTTGTCACAACACAACCAACCTTGATAACAGAATTCAGCACTATTACAACTACAAGGACTACTATTCCTACATTGACCAGGGCCAGTACAAATATTATTTAAATGTGATAATTCTCTACAGGGATGTGTACAGGCAGAAACCCTTTCCAAGAAGAAAAAGTTTGATAAGAAAACAAGAGCAAAGAAGAAAAAAGAAAAAAAGAAAAAAACTCTAAAGACTCTTTTAAGAATAAATTCAGTAAAAAATTTATAACGCTCCTCAATATTTTCCATTTATCTATATATTATTTGTTTAACAAAATATTTGCAACAATAAATAAATTAAAATGGTTTAAACCCTATATCAATATTAAATATATCTACCTGTGTACCAAAGAGCTTTCCTGCTAATAATCCATACTTAGGATTACTATCTATAGCTATCACTGGATACATATTTCTATACCCTATCAATATAGATCTACTATTAAACACAGAACCATATCCTGGATCTTTTCTGGTAAAAGCAACCAAACCTCCCTGAACTATCAAGCCTCTACGACCTGGAGTAGGGGACTCTCCCTCTAATACTATCTGACCACCTGCTATCATAAATGCGTGTAATAAATCATACGTCACCTCAGAACCTTCTACTGAAACATCCCCTATATATATATCATCACGAGCTAAAAATATACAAGCATCCATTGAACTATTGTTAGTAATATTGGGACTCACTGTAATATTACTCATAGAAATTATCAATCCATTTCCATCACACTCAAAATCCACTCCAATATTTATATCCTTTTCACTTTTTATCACACAATACTGTGTACTTTCATCTGTACAAATTGAGGATAGTGAAGAGTTAAGTTCGCTATCAGACAATGTGACCTCTTGCTTATTAGATATCTTACCTAGTTTATCTCTTTGGGTATACGCTAGTACTAACTCTGTAAAGGGATCTCTTATTCTAAGACCTGGAAAACCAGAAACCTTAAAAGACTGATTCTCATCATGGCGCTCCAAAAGTCCCAAAAAGCTTGAGGTACTGTCATGACCTCCCAAAAGAGCTTGATCTATTATATCTGCAGAGGAACTATGGAAACCGTATTGATCTAAGATATTGCCTGACCATGCATTATCGCCAGGATTACCTGTACTAATATATCTCGTTGAAGAGCTTACTCCTAATGCACCATAAACAAAGCCTCCCTTAACTATTACCCAATCCCCCAATCTATACAAATGATTTCTATGTATATGATTACCTGCATTATCCATTACAAACAATCTAAAGGTTATCGTTCCCCCCTCATTCTCTGCTAAATCTATTTCAAAATTCTCTACTGAGTAAGAACTCCCTTCTTCAGAAATATTACCCACTTTTAAGATATCATCTTCTTGGGTAACATTGATACTATCTATCACAAAGCTACTACAAGGTAACATATGATATTCTCCATTCAATCGATACTCGCCAGCTTCTTCCTCTATTGCATCTGTTCTACAAGCATCCAAACGAACATGCGACAAACCTAGATTGTCTCCTGAATCAGTTATCTCAAATGATACTGAAACCTTGCCCTCTTCTACATCAACTACACTAAAACTCTCCTCTACTATTTCAGGACGTATCATATCAAAGACTCTATTTACTCCACTATAACTCCAATATTCATCTGAACTATCTACTATCTCTTCTCCCCAAAATGGCAGGAAACCTGTTATATCATTTGCTTTACTCCACAAACCATAAATACCTGTTTCTATTACTTCGCTACTCTCATCTGATTGATTGGCAAATAATATCCTTGAATTAAGGGTTACTATATTACCAGATTCACTGATTCCAATATCTGTTATGCTGGCCATGCTTTTACCTTGCTTACCTAATATATCTATAGTATCTGATATACTACCTGCATCTATCCAATACTCCCCCTGAGAACCTATGTAGGGGATATATACTCTATCCCAATTACCAGTACTGTAATTTCTTCTTACCATAAATCCTAAGCTACCATTGCTTGCTAATTGACCCTCCAAGGTAGAAGATGAATCTGCTATTGTTGTGGGGGTTAGAAAGTCCTTTTCTTCAAAAGAATCTTTGGCAAACCATACATACAAAGCTTTAATATCTGATGCTCCATCTTCATCACTATACTGGATTGATATATCTAATGGATTATTTAATTCTCTACCTGTGTGAGTCAGAGAAGTGTAACCTAAAATATTTTCACTTAAACTTGGACTTGAAAAGTCAATCTCTAAATCATTTTCTTCACTAGGAGCATTAGGTCGAGGGTTATTTCTAAAGCAATCTCTTACCCCTGAATCTGCACAGGTTGGTGCGAGAGGGGTTATTGAAATCTCTTTATTCTCAGCTATTCTACAATTAGCCCCATCACAACTATTAAACCATGTTACCTTAGATTCCAAATCACTACATTCTGGCCCAGGACACTGCTCAAAAAAGGCGGTTCTTGTTTGATTACTAAGAACATTTGTTACCCTTCTATATGGATTTATCTCTCCATCATTCCATTGTGTAAAGTAGTAATCTTGGCTTGCAACTGCTGTTACAAAACTACTATTACTACCTCTACAAACAAGCTGAGGAGTTGACCCTGATATACTACCTCCTGTACCAGCAAGAAACTGTACAGTGTAATTTCTTAACCAACATGTAGCATTATTAGTACCACATGACCGCATACATCCATCAAATCTAGAACAAGATATCTGTGTTGTAGCACAACCTGTATTATTGGAAACATAATTTGTTGGACAACCTGGACTAGAGTAGGGGTTACAGTTTTGACACGCACCACAATACTCCCAATTGGCATTTATTGATAATGCACAAGTAACATTACTAACTGTACCTGTATTTGTATTTAAAGTCCCACAAGAACCACTTGCTCTTGAGAAGTTTAAAAATCTATAATCCCAATTTGTTGTTACACTTGGACCACTAGACGTTTGTCCTCTGTATACAGTTCTAGAGTAGGGGTTTAAGGTACCTCCTGCTGTTGGCTGTCTTACATAAGAAACTGTAAATTGATCACAACTTGAATGACTTACACATCGAGATGAAGTTGCACATCCTGCAGGATTTACCGTTCTCGTTTGTTGCATCATATTGGCTGCACAACTACCTCCTCCACAACTTGCATTGGTCCATGAACCAGTAGTACATGCTAACTGCCAATTTGCTGTAATTGTTTGGTTTCCTGTTACGTTTGTAACAGCACCAGTCGATGTATTTAAGTTACCACCAGAACCTGATGTTCTTGTAAATCCTGTTAGATTATATCCAAAACGAGTACAACTCGGAGCTGCAGATGTAGAACCTCGACAGACTTGCCTCGTTGTAGGGGAACAACTGCCTCCGTTAGCTTCATATCTAACTTCATACCTCTCCAACCAACACGTCGCATTAACAGTCCCACATGACCGCCGACACCAATCAAATCTAGGACAAGATATCTGTGTTGTAGCACAACCAGTATTATTGGAAACATAATTTGTTGGACAGCCTGGAGTAGAGTAGGGATTACAAGTTTGACATGGTCCACAATACTGCCAATTTGCATTTATCGCTGCATGACAAGTAACATTACTAAGTGTTCCAGTACTTGTACTTAAATTACCACAATGCCCATAACTACCTCTTGAGAAGCCCAAAAATCTATAATCCCAATTTGTTGTTACACTTGGACCTGTAGAAGTTCCTCCTCTATATACAGTCCTAGAGTCGGGATTTAAAGTACCTCCTGCTG
>PXAS01000305.1 GCA_003565815.1 PVC group bacterium | reverse complement strand
TCCCCGTCCTCATTCACCAGATCGAACCACTCCTTGCTCACCAGAACTCACCAATCAAAGGCGGAGGAATCACGATATCGTGACCGCAACGTCCGCAGGTGTGGCTTTTGTTGGACCAAGACACCGGGACCTGAAGCTTTTGGCCGCATCGGTAACAGAAAAATTTGAATGTCGGTTCGCCGAGCACCTCCATGGCGGACAGGCCTTTTTGTTTGACCTTGATTTCGGGAGGCGGCTCAATGGCGGCGGCGGCGGGTTCCGCCGAGGCCCCCACGGCATCCCGGTTGGCATCCCGGTTGGCATCCCGTTCTTGGTGATTGCCCGGGGGCGAAGCTGCCGGGCCAGGCGCCGAGGTGCCTGGCGAGGGTCGTTTCAGGCGCGTGGTGTGCCGTTTCACGGTCACCGATTGTCCCGTGTTTCGTCGGACCACCTTGCTCTTCACATCCCCGTTGGGTTTGCTCAGGATCACTTTCCGCTGGGAGGGCTCCTCCGCAACGTGTGCCGGAACGGACGTCGGATCGGCCGGTTCGATTTCATGGGTTTTCGTATGCACCACCTGAACGCCCCGGGGTTGCAAAACGGACGTTTTCCTTTTGATTCTTATGGAATTTCCTGACATATTACATACTCCTTTCCATCCATACTACCACCCCAGACCCCGAGGCACAAGACATGAGCATCGAGAAACCCGTTTTTTCCAAAGTGGCCATCCACACGTACACCAACAAACCTTGGAATTTGCAGGAATGTATCGACCGCTATTCCCGGGCCGGGGTGGCGGCCATGTCGGTCTGGCGCAATCTCATCGATCCCGCCGAGGGAGGCATTGGCATTGACGAGGCGGCGAAACGGGTGCGGGATTCCGGGCTGGCCGTTCCCGCCCTCGTCCGCGGGGGCTTTTTCAGCCGGCCAACCGTCGAGGAACGGCAAGAGGCCATCGACCTCAACCGCCGGTATGTGGACGAAGCCGCCGCCCTGGGCGCGGAGATGGTGGTCTTGGTCGTGGGGGCGGTTCCCGGACTGGAACTCGCCGAAGCGCGCAAGCAGGTGAAAGACGGGATTGCCGCCGTGGCGGATCATGCCCGCGAAGCGGGCGTGAAGCTCGCCATCGAACCCCTGCACCCCATGTATGCCGCCGACAAAAGTTGCGTGAACCGCATGGCCGAGGCCCGGGAAATCTGCGAGGATCTCCAACATCCCGCCGTGGGTATCGCCGCCGATGTGTACCACATCTGGTGGGACCCCGACGTCGAATCGGAACTCCGCAGGGCCGCCGAACAAAACACCCTCTTCGGATTTCATATTTGCGACTGGCGCGTCAACACCCGTCATCTGCTCACCGACCGCGGCCTGATGGGCGACGGGTGCATTCATGTGGCCAAATTCCGGCGGCTGGTGCATTCCCTTGGCTTCGAAGGGTACCATGAAATCGAAATCTTCAATGAAGAATACTGGGCCATGGACCAAAATGAATATCTGGAGCTGATCCTGCGGCGGGAAGAAGCTTGCCGATAACCCGCCTTTTCCCCGGAAACATCGATTTGACTTTTCAAGCGGCGATCCGCCCGGTAAAGAATTCCCATGGCCCGAAAGTTTGAAGAACGCGCGGAGGCGTACCTCCTGAGTGTGGTGGAAGGACGCCGTCCCGGTGCGTGGCCGGCGTTCCTTCGCCTCATGCTCGGGGGGCTGTCCCATGTGTTCTCCCTGGTGGTGCAAACCCGCCTCTGGTGCTACAGGCACGGACTCCTCAAGCACCATACCCTCGGATGCCAAGTGGTCAGCGTCGGCAACCTGACCGTCGGCGGCACCGGCAAAACCCCGGTGGTGGAAATTCTCGCCCGCTCCCTGGAACAAAGCGGACGCCAAGTGGCCATTCTCAGCCGCGGCTACAAAAAAAAGAAAATCCACCGATCCCTGAAGCAGCGCCTCATGCAAAAGTACAAAGAGCTGACTTCCCACAAGGATATTGACCCGCCCATTGTGGTTTCCGACGGAAAACGCATCCTCGTGGAACCGGTGTACAGCGGGGACGAGCCCTACATGCTGGCCAGCAACCTGCCCAATGTCGCCGTGATCGTCGGCAAAAACCGGGTCCATTCGGGACTGCACGCCATCAAAAAACTAAAGTGCGACACCTTGATCCTCGACGACGGGTTCCAGCACCTGGCCCTCAAACACCGGCTCGACATCGTATTGGTCGACCGCACCAACCCCTTTGACAACGGCAGAACCCTCCCCCGGGGGCTCCTGCGGGAGCCGGTGCGCAACATCAAGCGCGCCGGCTTCATTTTCATCACCAAAAGCACCGGCGACGGCGCCGAGGAATTGCGCACCCGACTGCGGGAACTCAACCCCACCGCCGAGATTTCCGAGTGCCGGCATTGCCCGCGCTTTCTCAAAAATCTCTACGCGGACGAGACCGAACCCCTGCTGTTTCTCAAGGGAAAGCGGGTGTTGGCCCTCTCCGGCATCGCGGTGCCCAAAGGTTTTGAAAACATCCTGTTTCAGTACGGCGCCGATGTGGTGGAGCACAAAATCTTCGCGGACCATCACCGGTACTCCATCCAGGAAATGATCGATCTGCACGCCCTTGCGGCCGAACGCGAGGTGGACGCGATCATCACCACCGAAAAAGACGCCGTGCGCATCCCCCGGTTGGAACAACGGCAAGTCCCGATGTACTATCTGCGGGTGGAAATCGAAATGTTCAGCGGACAGGAGCAATTCCATGACTGGATACGACGCATCTGCCTTGAATAATCCCCGCGTCCGCCTCTTGGTGGTGGGTCCGAATTGGCTGGGCGACGGCATCATGGCCATGCCCGCGCTCCAGGTCTTGCGGGACCGGTTGCATCCGGAAGCGTCCATCTCCCTGGCGGTCAAACCCGGCCAGGCCGATCTCTGGAAAATGCACGCGGCCCCGGACCGGGTCCTGTCCCTCGGCGGACGCAATTCCGACATCCGCGCCAATGTTCAACAACTGCGCCGGGAGGGCTTCACCCATGCCCTGATCATCCCCCACTCGTTTCGCAGCGCCCTCTCCCCCGCCCTCGCCCGCATTCCCTGCCGCCGCGGCACCGCCGGACAACTGCGGCGCCTGCTGGTGAGCGACGGCGTGGATTTGCGCCCCTGCGCCCAACGGCATCAGCAGTGGGAGGTGGCCACCATCCTCCTTCCCGCCCCGCTTCCGCGACAACTCCCCCCTCCCCGCTTGCACCCCCCCGAAACAGACCGCGAACAGGCGCGGACCTGGATGACGGATCTTCCCGCGCCCCGTCTGGGTCTGATCCCCGGCGCCGCCCGCGGCCCCTCCAAACGCTGGCCAGGGGAACGCTTTCTCGCCGTCGCCCGCGCCTGGATCGAACACACCGGGGGCGGCGTGACCTGGCTGGGCACCCCCGAAGATGTCCCGCTCTGCCGGGAACTTTCCCGGGATCTCCCCGCGCCCCATTCCCTCCTCCTCGCCGGCAAAACCCGCCTCACCGGCTTTGCCGCCGTACTCGAAGCCCTGGACGCCGTGGTGGCCAATGACAGCGGCGGCATGCACCTCGCCGCCGCCACGGGCACCCCGGTCGTCGGCATTTTCGGGCTCACCGATCCCGCGAAAACCGGCCCCCTGCACGAGCGCGCCGTGGGCATGCAACATGCCGAACAGGTCTCCCGCTCCATCGCCCGCGACAGCGAAGCCGCCCGTACCGCCCTCGCCGCCATTTCCCCGGAAGAGGTGATCGAACGCGTTCTTGCCATTCCCCCCTCCAATCCATAAAGGAAGCGCATGAACCGTCCGAAAATATCCGCCTGTGTCATGACCTTCAACGAGGAAAACAACATCCGCCGTTGCTTGGAAAGCCTGACGTTTTGTGATGAAATCGTGATCCTGGACAGTTGCAGCACGGACAACACCATCCCCATTTGCCGCGAATACACCGATCAAGTCCATCAGGAAGCTTGGAAGGGGTACATCACCCAACGCAACCGCCTCCGCGAACTCGCAAACTTCGATTGGGTGCTGTTTCTGGATGCGGACGAAGAGGTCTCCCCCATGCTGCGCGATCAAATTTTATATCAATTCCGAACCGACACCGGAAAATACATGGGTTTTGAATTTCCCCGCCAAGTGTTTTATCTGGGCAAATGGATCCGGCACGGCGAATGGAACCCGGACATCAAACTCCGCTTGTTCCGCAAAGACAAAGGATACAGCGGCGGACAGGAGCCCCACGACATGGTCATCGTCGACGGCCCCGTGAAAACCCTCACCGGCAAACTCTGGCACTACACCTACCGCGATCTCTCCCACCACATTCAGGTCATCAACCACTTTTCCTCCATCAGCGCCAAGGAAATGTACCGTTCCGGCCGCCGTTTCGCCCTCGTGAACCTTCTGCTTCGCCCCCCCATGCGCTTTACAAAAGGCTATTTCATCAAAGCGGGGTTTCTGGACGGCCTCCGCGGCTTCATCATCGCCGTGATCGTCGCCTATGGCGTGGCCATGAAATACGCCAAACTCTGGGAATGCGAATGGGAGGCCATCATGGACCGGGAAAGCAGATCCGAAGTCCCATGAATTGGAACAACATTGCCACAAGGATTCGCTTCGTGAACATTCCGCCACGGCAAATCACTTTGATACGGGAGGTTGTTGCTGTAGACCCATCTCGAATACAG
>PXAS01000481.1 GCA_003565815.1 PVC group bacterium | reverse complement strand
GTCCTCGGGTTGGATGCAATCAGAACCAGCGCGGATGGTGGTGTATGGTGGGTAGTGGATGGAACTGGGGGTCGTGAAGTTTATCTTGGAGTCGCGGGTTTGAATACCGGCATTTTCGGCTTGTCGACTTCATTGACCGATGATGTTCGTCTCAATGTATCGCTTGGAGTCGGGCAGGTTTCACTCAGCCATCTAAGACAATTGGCGGCAAAAAACGAAGTCGGTTTTGACCTTGTGTTTGGTGGAGATGCTTCGTTGCTTAAGCGCATTGATTACCCGGCAAGCGTTCAGGATGCTTCAATCCAAGAGTTGATTTCCTTGAACCTCCGACCGCACGGCGGAACTTTTCTACAGGCCGATAATGGGCGATCACGTTCTTTTGCGGCTATGCAAGAGGAGCACGAATACCGTTCGAGGCGTGAGTTTTTCACCAGTGGACTGCTGTTGGGCACGTCTATAAGCGGGTATGACGACACGGGAGCGCAAATTGCAGAATTCAACGCGAATTTGTATGCACGGGCGCTTCTTCCCTCCGCAGTAGGGACAAACGCAGTGGGGACTAAAGCTGTCCAATTATTTTACGCGGCAGAGTCCGGGTACCTTCAGGGAAGTCCGAATTCAAGTGGGCTTGATAAAGGGCTTGCCGCCTTTGATTTGGGGTTAATGTTTATCACCCTTCAAAGAAGACCAAGTTCACCAGGTTCCCATGGGAGCGACTCTCTTTGGTCCCGCAACACCGTCAATGGCCGTCGCGTATAGCAGCGTAATGATCTCATTGATCCTGCTCTTGTTGATGCACGTGGTCGCAGTAATCTTCAAAGAATGCAGGCTGGTTTGGCACCTATAGGACCTGATGGGAAGTCTATCAACCTACACCACATGTTGCAATCGGCAGACAGTCCACTTGCAGAACTCACAACCACATTCCATCAACAAAACTCCAGGGCTATACATATTAATCCAAGTACCATGCCATCGTGGCGCCAATCCCCGGGTGCCGATGCTGCATTTAATGCGTTTAGACGTGACTACTGGATTATGCGGGCTAATGACTTTTTACCATGAATACACAACAATACGAGAATGCCGTTGAACTGATCAAGAAAGCTGGTGGAGGAGACTTCGAGGGTCCCAAGCCCGAGTCTCTTGTAGTTAAGGCTGAATCCGCACTTGGTCTTACCTTTCCACCGAGCTATCGGCGTTTTTTGCTGGAATTCGGCTGTGAGGATATAAATGGGTTGGAAATTTTTGGATTAATAAATGATAATTTCGATAAATCCACAATCCCCAACGGAATATGGCTTACTTTGAACGAGCGTCAGGCAATTTCGCTTGCCCAAATTTATGTAATCATTGGAGATAGTGGGGATGGTTCTTATTATGCCCTCGATACAGGCCAAACAGATGCCATCGGCGAGAACCCGGTTGTTAGACTTTCATTGGATGGCGCATACATCGGAACAATAGCCGATAATTTTAGTTCTTTCCTTGTGAATGCTTTAATTCCCATAGTATAGCTCTTCTTCAATTCACATTGGCAGATGAACACCGGTCTCAACGAAGGAAACAATTATGACAAAAACCTTAATGATAATCAGCATGTTTTGTGTGCTCGGGTTTTCAGTGTGATCCGATGAAGACATTCTACAGGCGATCCCTGTCGGAGAAATCACCATTTCACTTCCTGCCTAATGGAAGCCCGTTCAAGAGCCTGAGAACAAAGAAATTTTAGCAAAACGATATGTTGAGTTAGAGCAACGTCAGGTTCCAATCGGCGAACTAATGGGATCTACACTCAAAGGTTCAGTCGCTGAGGAATCCGGTGAAATGGAGAAATCTGCCAAGCAGAATCCTCGTGTAGCAAGATTGCTTGATGCTGGCAAGTTTGAGACTCATGGCGGGCAAGAAGGCCGACAGGTCCTTATTGCTCTCGCGGCCCAAGACCCCGATTACGGAAGCCCACTTATCTTCTATTCCATCTACCTTCCTCAATCTGATGGTTCAAGCGTTACATCCAAGCTTAGGTGCGGGATGCCACATTTTGAAAGTTTGAGGAAGGAATTTGAGAGCATGGTTTCCAATGTAATAAAATCGGAGGATTCAAACACGCCGGAGACTGGTGATGAGGAATAGATTAAAAACCGTTCGGATTTCCATGGGTGGTTGTTGCCCATTCATGATATCACCTTAGCATTTTAAGGTCCTTGAATATCATTGAACCCTCCCCAAGAACCCCGGCCCGCCCGCAAGGCTCACCCCCGGAATCCCCGAGCCTTCCCGACGGTCCCAGCTCCAAGTTGTGTTCGCAACGGTCACTCCCATTTCGGCCCCGAGCGCGACGCTCCTTCCGTAGCAGAGGCCGCTCCTCCGGAGATGCCCGCCGGTCTCCGCACCTTCTGGGGCGGAGGGGGACGGGAGCACCGGTCTCCGCACCGGTGGGAGCGGTGGGGTCAGCCTTTGACTTTGTCTGAAGCTCTGTCCTGAACTTTGTCGATTTTTCGCCCGGACGTGTTTTCGATGCCTTTTGTTTCAGGCGTTATCAAACTGGAGGACTTTTCAAACGGGCTCCGACAAAGAACGTTTGCCTATCACCATAGTCGACAAAGCTTAAGACAAAGTTCACGATAAAAGCCATGCCCCCTGCGCCCCGCCAATACGGCGATTGGCGCTCCTGTCCCCGTGGCCCCGAAGACATTCCCCCATTCCATACAGAAAAGCATTGTACTTCTGGCCCTGATTTGCAAAACAGGCCTTTCATATGAACACCCCCAAAGCCACCTCCATTCCAGAACGCGCCCGCGCCTATTTGCGGACCGACATCGAGCAACTCACCCGGGTTGCCGATGAACTGGATCCCGCCTTTGAGGCCGCCGTCCACCTGTTGGCTGAAACCCTACGCGGCAACGGAAAGCTGGTGCTTGCGGGCATCGGAAAAAGTTATCACCTGGCCGCCAAAGCCGCCGCCACCTTCACCAGCACCGGCTCCCCGGCGGTTTTGTTGCATCCCGCCGAAGCCCCCCACGGCGATCTCGGCATTCTTCGGGACGGGGACGCCGCCATTCTCCTGAGCTACAGTGGCGAAAGCCGCGAAGTCGTCAACCTCGTCCCCTTCATCCGCAGAGCGAACGTGCGGATCATCGCCATCACCGGCAGCCCGGAAAGCCGCTTGGCCCGGTTGGCCGACCACAGCATTCGCGTCAATATCGAACGCGAGGCCTGCCCCTTCAACCTGGCCCCCACCACCAGTTCCCTGGTCACCCTCGCCGTCTGCGACACCCTGGCCATGCTCGTGCAAGAGGAACTGGGCTTCACCCGGGAAGCCTACGGACGCCTCCACCCCGGCGGCGCCATCGGAGACAACCTCAGCCTCCGGGTCAGCGACATCATGCGCGAAGGCGAGCGCCTGCCCCATTGCCGGGAGCACGACTCCGTTCAGGCGGCCGTGCTGGTGATGACCCGCTGCAAATCCGGCGCCGTGGGCATTCTCGACGCACAGGGAAATGTGACCGGCATTTATACCGACGGTGACTTGCGGCGCACCCTGACCCAATCCGTGGATCTGCACACCGCCCTCCTGTCGGAACACATGACCCGCAACCCCATTTCCATTTCACCGGACGCCCATGCCGCCGACGCCCTGAAAATTTTCTCCCGCCATAACATCGATGATCTGCTCGTCATCACCCCCGAGCGAAAACTGGTCGGCATGGTGGATCTTCAGGACATCCCGAAACTGAAATTCTTCCAAGAGGAAAGCTGATTTTGCGTATATTGACATTGATTTTCGCCTTTTTGTCCGCCCTGCCCGCCTTTGCCGAACTGCCCGCGCCCGCGTTGGAAGACATTCCCATGGAGGATGCCGTCGAAGCCGCGTCCGCCATGAGCCTGTTCGAAGCCGTGACCCTGGGGATCGTGGAGGGATTGACCGAATACATCCCCGTCAGCAGCACCGGGCATCTTATCCTCGCCAGCCAGGCCCTGGGCATGGGGGATGACCCCGAATACCGCGCCGCCGTCAACACCTATCTGGTCGTCATCCAAGTCGGCGCCATCCTCGCCGTGGTCAGTATTTACGGCGGTTATCTCTGGAAAATGGCCCTCGGTTTGTTTGGTCGCAGCGACGAAGGCCGTCATTTGCTCACCGCCGTAATCATCGCCTTTATTCCCGCCGCCGTGGTCGGCCTGTTGCTCGAAACCTGGATCGACAAATATCTGTTCGGCCTTTGGCCGGTGGTGTTCGCCTGGCTCGTCGGCGGCATCGCCCTGGTGAAATTCGGCCACCGCTCCAAAGAGGACGAAGAAAGCGACTGCCTGGAAATGAGCGACCTCACCGTACACAAGGCCCTGATTATCGGTGCCTGGCAAGTGGTGGCCATGTGGCCCGGCACCAGCCGCAGCCTCGTCACCATTCTCGGCGGACGCGTGGCCGGCCTGAGCCTCCGCCATTCCGTCACCTTCAGCTTTCTGCTGGGCGTGCTCACGCTCACCGCCGCCACGGTCTACAAACTGCTTGGACAAGGCGCGGCCATGTTCGAAGCCCTCGGCACCCAAAACATCCTCATCGGCATCTTCGTGGCCTGGCTTTCCGCCTGGGTGGCGGTCAAAACCATGCTCGCATACCTCAAACGCCACGGGCTGGAGGTTTTCGGCTTCTATCGCATTGCCCTGGCGGTCATCACCACCCTCCTGTTGCT
>PXAS01000111.1 GCA_003565815.1 PVC group bacterium | reverse complement strand
GCCGATGGAAAATCAAACCGTCGTAATAGGGGGTATTGACCATCAGTCTGTCAGTATTGGGATCGATCCAATTGAAGGCGCCGGTGGCCAGGCCGATGAAATTCGCCACCGTCCGGGGGGCGCGTTCATGGTCCAAATGAATGCGCACGGTCCCGAGCGCATCCTCCCCGTGCCGCAGGGTGATCAAAGCTTCAATCCCCCCATCGGCGCGCATGGTCGGAAGACACAAAAGGCAAAAGAGAGGGTAAAACAGGCGTGAAAATTTCATGCGGGGGTACATACACGTCCTCCGGGCGGATTGCAAAAACAATTCCATTCACATTCTTTGATCCTTCCCTTTATTTTTGCGGGGGATTGGGTAATATGGGAACATGAACTCACCCAAATCCGCTCCCGAATTGTTGGACATGTTTTATTTGCACATGCGATCGGCTCTCTTGGAAACCGCCGCCGCTTTTGACCGCATACAGGCGGCGGAAGGCGCGGACGCGATCTGGCGGGACCGGCGCATGGAAAAATTGCGCCAGGCGGCGTCTTGTATTCAAAACGATGAACCCGAGCGCGCCCGACGCATTTTGGAATCCCTTTCCCTGGAGGATCCGTCCGCATGAAAATCATTGAGCCCCACGTCCACATGATTGCCCGCACCGTGCAAGATTACGAACGCATGGCCCGCATGCACACGGTGGCCATTTGCGAACCGGCGTTCTGGGCGGGATACGACCGTACCTCCCCGGCGGCGTTTCACGATTATTTCACCCACATCTCCGAATTCGAACCCACCCGCGCGGCCCAGTTTTTGATCCAGCATTATTGTTGGGTGTGCATCAACCCCAAGGAAGCCGAAGACGTCGGGTTCAGCCGGGAGGTGATTTCGTTCATTCCCGAATTTTTATCCAAGCCCACGGTCCTGGGGCTGGGGGAAATCGGCCTGCACAAAAGCACGGCCAATGAAATGACGATTTTCGAGGAACAGGTGGAGCTGGCCTTGAAATACGATCAACTGATTTGGATTCATACCCCCCATTTGGACGACAAGCTATACGGGACCCGGAAGATGTTGGAGTATCTGAGCGGTCATGGCGGCGTGAATCCGGATCGGGTGATGTTCGACCATATGGAGGAACACACGTTGCCTTTGGTTTTGGACAAAGGGTTTTGGGGGGCGATGACCGTCTATCCGGTCACCAAAAACTCGCCCCACCGGGTGATTGACGCCATTGAACGCTTCGGCACCGGCAAACTGATTGTCGACGCCAGCGGAGACTGGGGGCCTTCGGACCCCGCGACCCTGCACGACACCCTGTTCGAAATGCGCCGACGGGGACACGCCGAATCGGATGTCGAGGATATTTTTTACAACAATCCCTGCCGATTTCTGGGCCAGGGTGGGAAGTTCAAACTCAAACCGACCCGATAATACGGACAAGCGATTGGCGTATGGAGGGATTGCATGAATTTCATGTTTACTTTCTCTCTTTTCATGCGATGCTTTTCGTGGTAAGGAACCCGCCAGGCGTGAATGTAACCCCACGCGATGCATGAAGTGGGTTACGGAAATTTTTTGCATCGGGAGACCTTCCGGCTACGGAAATTTTCCAGCCAAGAGCCAGCCAAGAGGCGGTGCGAAACCACACACAACAATAATTGGACATTTTACATTCAAGATGTCCGGAGGATGACTGATATGGACCAAACCATTGCAAGTGAGAAAATTCAAATCGAACGGAAAATGTTCTTTTTTGACTTGAAAGAAAATCAAAGGGGCATTCTGTTGCGCATTACCGAGGACGTCCGGGGCCACCGCGACACCATCATTGTCCCGGCAACCGGCTTGAAGGATGTGCATGAGATTCTTGGCCGCATGATCAGCGTGATTGACGAAGAAGGGTTGGACCCCACCGATCCTTTGGCCGAAGAGTATGAGGACGAAATCATTGAAGAGGACGGCGCCGAGGAATACGCCGACGAGGAGGATGAAGGGGAGTTTCTCGAGGACGACGAAGACGACTATTGATCCGATCGTGGTTACATCTTGATTCAGGGGGCGGTTTCCAGAAACCGGAGACGGGCGTTTTCATCAAAACGCCCGCTGCCCGCCCCTTGAATTTCCGCGGAATGCGGGCTCAGGGATTGGGTCAGCACGCGGATGATTTGTTCTGAAGTGGCTTGTGGATGCCGGGCGCGATAGGTGGTAATCGCCGCCGCCACCCAAGGGGTGGCGATGGAGGTGCCGGCATAGGGTCCGGGAGGCCCCCTGCTCCCCACTGGAAAATCGGCGCTGCCGTAGGATACGAAATCCACGTGCTCGCCACGATTGGATTTCTCCCAAATCCCGCCGTGGGCATCCAGTGCCCCCACGGCAAGCACCGCCGGGTATGCGGCCGGATACATGGGGTCTGTTTTCCCGTCATTTCCGGCGGCGGCAAGCAGGATCATATCCGCGTCCGCGGCCTGCTGAAAACCGGCATTGAGAATTTCACTGCGGGTGTAACTGCCCCAACTCATGCTGACGACCCCGGCGCCCTGTTCCCGGGAAAAGCGGAGGCTTTCGAGAATGCCGAAACTGGTGGAGAGGCCCTCTTCGTCAAATCCGCGGATGGCGACAATGGGCGCGCTGGCCGCATCCCCCGGATGTCCCGCGCCATGGGGGGCGATGCGTCCGGAACCGATGAGGGCCATTTGGGTGCCATGCCCCACCGGATCGCTGATCTCCCGTTGGGGATTGGTGGCATCCATGGACGCCCGCAACGCGCCGTCCCCCAACCAATCGGCTTCCAGACCGGAATCCAGGATCGCGAGAGCGGGAGCGCCTGCGACGGGAGGGGGCAGGTCCCTGAGGGCTGGGGCGTCCGCCCGGTGCTGAAGGGGCATGGGGCTTGAACCGGGCAATTCATAGACAAAATTCGGTTCGACCACGGCCACGCCCGCTTCCCCTTTCAGTCTTGCGAGCAATGCGGGGACATTGCTGTTCGCGGGCAGGCGAATTCTGTAAATTCCCAGATCGGGGTCAACGGCCACCACCTGCCCCCCCATGGACCGTAACAGGGCACGGAAGTCATCGGGAGAGACGCCGGGTCCCATCCCCATCAACACTTCATCGGCCAGGTAGCGTTCGCCGGTTTCCAACCTGCGGATGCGTCGTTCCCCCGGCGCCACGGATTGCATGGGATCGTTGGCCGCGCCGTCCCGATAAACCCGAATGCCCGATAACGCCAACACACGGCTACGTCCAAAGGGGATTTCCCGCCACAAAATGTCATAATTCAAGTTCCCGAGGAGTTCGCGCAAGGCCTCCTCCACCGGAACGTCACGCACTTCTCCATGGATGGTGGCCTCCACCCCGGGTTGCATGCTGACGCGCACGCCGTAGCTCGCAAATGCTTCCAAAACCTCCCGCAGCGATGCCTCATGGGCCCGAAGGCTGATGCGGTTGCCTTCCAGTCGCAAGTCGACCCGAGCGGAAACGGGGTCGTTCGGTGCTTCTCCGGCTTGACGCGTCCGAAGAGGGAGTGGCCATGCCGAAAGCGTCGACAAGGCCACGAGGAAAAGACATGCAAGCGGAAGAGGGCACATGTGGGAAAGGAAAGCAAAGTGGGGTTTGACCCGCGGGGCATTTGAGGATATACTCATGAATAATGAAACCGTGCAGATTGAGATTGATGTTGTTGATTTTTTCCGTTGCCTTTTCAGGTGCTGAAGTCGGAGCTGAAAATATATCTTCCACCCGAAGACGCCCAAAGTCAATTCCCCGAGTGTATGATCAACGCCCCGTGGTGGTCAATATGGATGAGGCTTTTTTCCGGAGTATGCCCCGGCAACGGGAGGAAATCGAATCCAATCTCTCCCCCGAAGCCATGCGGGACAATCGTCCCAGGTCTTTTGGCGGCGACAACCCCGCCCTGAACAACATTTCCGTTGTGCCCATGCTTCCGCAGCAAGCGGTAACGGAAACCGAAGAGGATCGGGAGCGTCCCGCTTCCTGGTTGAGTCCCATGGATTTTTTGGACGAGGAGGATTTGTTTGGACGGGATGGAAATCCGGACGACTTGAACGGCGGACGGGAAGAGGGGGATCCGGTCATTTTTGATTGGGAAGGTTTGGGGGAGCAATTGTCGGAACGGGAATTGCGCGCGGGCGAGGCCGGGGAGGGGGATTCCGCCTCCAACGAAAATGGCGAGGATGGTCGTCCCGCAATACGTTCCGTGCGTGACCGGGACATGCGGAGCATGGCTTTGGAGCCCGTGCAAATGGGCGCCATCACGCCCGAGACCACCAATGAAGATCGGACGAATCGCACGCAAAGGGACAACCCGAACAACCGACAAGCCACCGACGGCAGCATCGCGTCGCGCATGGAGTCGGCCATGCGCATGGGGGGGCCGCCCCCGAGAGTGCAGCGGGAGGACGATGACGATTTGCCAGAGATCAATTTGACCGGAACCCGGTCGGTGATGGAGGAGAGCACCTCCAGATGGAATTCGCCTGCCGCATCCGCTTCGGCCTCCGGTTCCGGATTTCGAGACCCCGCCGGCTCCAGGTCCTCCGGCCCCGCCCCCGGTCAAACCTCCGGGCAGGTCTCCCGTCCGGCGATGTCGGGCGCTTGGAACAGTCCGCGACCGGAGCGCGTGGAAACGTTGCGCCCCACGGCCAACCCCCCGTCTGTCGGCTCCAGCATCCGCATGGAACCCATGCGCCCCACCTCATCAATGCCTTCCGTCCAAAATCGGCCTTCCCGT
>PXAS01000032.1 GCA_003565815.1 PVC group bacterium | reverse complement strand
CGTTTTCCACTTCGCGGATAAAGTCCGGTTTGTAGTCCATTGTCTGAGTGGGCGCCCGATTGCCCATGGCCAAATGCAGGAGGACGATCGTGAGCAGCATCAGGATCATCACCGTGGCGAAATTCCGGGTGGGCATGCGGGGAGGTCCGCCGTCGGGATCCCGGGGATTCGGAGATTTCGGCGGTGGTTTTTGCGGGGTGGGGGGCTGGGGCTGGGTGCTCATAAAATGGATGGGTTGAAACAGTATGTCGTTGAAATGGGTTTGAGTCTATCACCTGTGCGCAGAAAATCAATAGAACAGGGAATCAATATCTTTGTCACAATCGTTTATGATGGGGCTTGGTTGACCATCCAGGCACTGAAGGCTTCCAGCCAATTCAACAGCGCGGCGGCTTCTTCGGGGGACAGGCGCCATTCCGAGCCGTCGCCGAGGGCCTCCCGGAAACAGCGAAGCCAAGTTTGGCGGGCGGATTCGTCGATTTCAAAAGGCAAGTGACGGGCCCTCATGCGGGGATGTCCGTATTTTTCCATGTAGATCGGCGGACCACCGAGGATGCCGATGAGAAATTCCGCCTGTTTGCGGGAGGCCGCCAGAAGGGCCTCTCCCTCGGGAAACATCGACGCGATATCGCTTTCGCCGATGTTCCGATACACCGCCGCGGACAGTTGATAGAGGGTTTCCCGGCCCATTTTGGGGAAAAGAAGGGGCGCGGAACCTTGCGGTGGGCCCGATGGCGGTGTATAAATGTCGTGTCTCATGTCGCTCTTTTAACTCGTCATCGCGAAAGCACAAATGCAAAAAACACTTCTCCTTAGTGGCGCCTCCGGTCTTGTCGGAAGCGCTTTGATCACCGCCTTGGATCCGCAAACCCACCGGGTGTTGCAACTGGTTCGTCACCCCGTGCATGGGGAGAGCGAACATGTTTCCTGGTCCCCGGGTGCGCATGCGATCGAGCGGGAGAAGTTGGACGGATTGTCGGCGGTGGTGCATTTGGCCGGCGAGCCGATTGCCGCGAAGCGCTGGAACCCCGAACAAAAAGCCCGCATCCGCGATTCGCGGGTGGAGGGCACCCGTTTGTTGGCCGAAGCGTTGGCCGCCGCGCAAAACAAACCGGAAGTGTTGGTGTGCGCCTCCGCCATCGGCTGGTACGGTGACCGGGGATCGGAAACCTTGACGGAGTCGTCCGACCCGGGGGAAGGGTTTCTCGCGGAAGTGACCCGGGACTGGGAAAAAGCCGCCGACCCGGCCCGTGAAGCCGGCATCCGGGTGGTGCATTTGCGGCTTGGGGTCGTGCTCTCGCCCGATGGCGGGGCTTTGGCGAAAATGCTCTTGCCCTTCCGCGTGGGCCTGGGAGGTCCTTTGGGGGATGGACGTAATTTCATGAGCTGGGTGGCCTTGCCGGACGTGGTCTCCATCATCAAGGAAGCCCTTGCCAATTCGCAGATGAACGGCGCCTATAACGTGACCGCCCCCCATCCGGTGAACAGCCGGGAATTTGCAAAAACGTTGGGCAAAGTCCTGCATCGCCCCGCCGTGATCCCACTGCCCGCCCCCGCAATCCGCATCGGCTTGGGCGAAATGGGGGAAACCCTCTTGTTGCACAGCGCCAAGGTCCTGCCGGAACGGCTGACCGGTGAAGTGGGATATGACTTTCAATATCCCGAACTGTATCCTGCGCTGGAAGCCTTGTTGTAGTCCGAAACTGCTACCATTCGATTCTGAGGAGCCCGGGAACTTTGTCAAAGTGCGTGTCTCGGCTCAGCACCGGCATTACATGCTGTCGGCAGAGCGCAACATCTCGGGGTCAATACGGTCAAAGTCGCCGGAACGAATGATGGCTTCCACTTCCTCCACGGCACCGTCCGGGACATCCGGGAGTGTGTGAAGCCAATCGCCAACGCAGGCCGATTCCTTCTCCTGCAGGCTTTTCTCCAGGCAAGTTTCCATGTATCTGCTCAGCGTCAATCCGCGCAGGGCGGCGCGGGATTTCGCTTTACGGACCAGTTCATCTCGGAGGATTAGGGTTGTTTTCATCATTCGTATATACGGTGTAACCGTACTTACGTCAAGTCAACGCCTGAGCCGAAAACCTCTAACCGGCAACCAAAAAAGCTACTCGCTGGCCACGGCTTCGCGGAGCGTTTCCAGTCTTTCCCGGGTCTGCGGATGGGTGCTCAGAAATGCCGGCCATGCGCGTTCGGCGGCGCCGCCGATGCGCTGAAGCCGTTCGAAGAAGCGCAGCAGGCCCGCCGCGCTTTGGCCGATGGCATGGAGCCGTTCCACCGCCCAGGCGTCGGCCTCGGCTTCCGCTTCCCTGGAATAGGAAAACAACACCAGCAGACCGCTGAGTTCCGTGGCCGCCTCCAACGCCTCCAGCGACTCGAACCCGCCCCCAATGGCGCCGGACATGAAGGCCATGACCCCGACCGAGCGCAAAACTTGCTTGAGACCGTGCCGCAGTTCCACGTGCGCCATTTCGTGGGCAAGGATCCCGGCAAGTTCCTCCCGATCGTCGATTTCCTCCAGCAGGCCCCGCAAAAACATGATTTCGCCTCCCGGCGCCGCCAGGGCGTTGATCTGCCCGCTGTCCAGCAGGGTGATTCGGTAGGCGTAGGGCGAATCGTGAGGTTGCAGTTCCCGGACGAGTTCCTCCAGCAGCGCCTGGCGTTCGGGGTGTTCGTACACGCCGTGAACCCGCTCCAGTTGGATGCGCACGCTGCGGCCCAGTCCGGCCTCCCTTTCCGTACTGACGAGGACGTGGGCCATGGGCGCGGCCCGCGTGTACACCATCCACATCAGGGGAATCGTCACGATCGCGGCCAGCAACCAAAATTTGAGGCGAGGTTGACCTTGCAGTTTCAGGCTTCGGATCACCTCCGTGCGTTTTGCGTCCGGGAGATCGGAAAGCGCGGCGAAAAACGCATCGGCGGGCAGGATCAGAAGGCCTTGGGGGGCGTTTGGCGTCCGTGCGGGGGTATTGAAGTGAATTTCATCCCCTCGTCGTTCCCCGTTGCGCAAGTTCCGCCAGGGGAGGATGGCGGGAAAGGGCGACGCGTCATCGCCTTGCAGTCCCTCCTCCGCAACCCGCAGGGACAGCTCCCGCGGGTGAACCGTCACGCCATCATGCCAACGGGCTTTCAACGTCTCCATCTCCTCAGCCCCCGAAAATTTGTCCCAGGGCCTCGAAGGCTTCGCCTGCCGTGCCCAGACCCTCGGCAAAAGCGCCCGCCCGCTGGTCGTACTCGCCCTGCAAATGGTTCAGATTGACGGTTCCCTTGGCGAAAACCGTATTCACCAGCATGCCTTTCCAGCGGGCCACCGCCCAGGGCATGCCGAGGCCGAGGGTGAAAAAAGTCAGCAAAATACAGACAATGAGGGTTTTCAGGACCATGCCGCCGGACAGGTTCGAGTAGAAGCGCATCCCCTGAAAGGTGGTTTGATCGATGTGGTAGCGATGAAGTTTGGCGTAATACCACGGGGCATAAAGGCCCAGGGTGAGCAGGGTGGCCAGATACCCCAGGAAATGGAGGGCGAACAATTCGCCGCCTTTGCCCGAGTAGCCAAAGGCCACGCCGCCGAGGGTGCTGTGGGTGCGGCGAAAACGCATTAAATTGATTTGATGCCAAAACATGTAAATGCCGAAGGTCAGGAAAATGAAAAGGGCATCCCGAAAGTACAATCCATACAGGGACCGGATTTTGCCCGTGAACCGAAAGCGAATATGGTTCCAGCTGGTACGCGACTGATGAAAGGCCATGCTGCCTACGATGATGAGCGGACGCAGCAGGAAACCCAATATCATCACCATGGTCACGGCCAAATCGATCGATTCTTCCCCCTCCAGACCCACCGCGAGATTCGAGAACACGTACCAAAGCAACAGGGCGATGGGAGACAACAGGGCCATCCCCTTGAGAAAGCCAATGAAGCGTTCGCCCCCGGTGGCGTGATAATCCAGGTTGCCGCCGTGAAACAGCACGTGACGGTAATGATATTTCCGCATGGTGACCTGGGCCCAAAATTTGTAGATTCCGAAGGTCAACAGGGTCAGCACGATGTTTTTCAGGTACAGCGGAAAAATCTCCTTCCCCTTTCCGTCGTATTCAGCCCGATTGGACACCCGCCGATATTCCTGGACACGTTCGGTCTGGCCCTGGGCGATCACCTTGTCGTTTTCTTGGAAGGTCCTGGGTTTCAAGGTGAGTTTGTTTTGTGAGGGAGATTCCGCTTCGGAGTCCCCGGGCGCTGCGGCTTCCGGTTTTAGAGACGCCCCGGAGGTCGCGGCGATCTCCGTTTCCGGGGGACGCGTCGGGTGCCGCAACATCAACTTCGGTTTTTCCGATGGAGGGGAGGGACGGCCCGGCGCGGAAGCCAAAGGCATCCATTCGGCCATGCCCGCATGCCAAACCAAGGTTTGTTCGGAGACCGTCCCATCGGAGACAAGCGAAAAAAAGGCCGCTTCGCCAAAAGGGCCTTTGCTCTCGCCGTCCTGTTCATAATACCAAGTTGCCATGAAGACTTCTTACGTTTTTTCCCTTGCAATCTCAATTCCAGAGTATATCAAAGTTTCCAATCTGCAAACGCGGGTGTTGCTTAGTGGTAAAGCCCCAGCCTTCCAAGCTGGTCACGCGGGTTCGATTCCCGCCACCCGCTCCAATTTCAAAACCCCCGCAAACGCTGTGTTTGCGGGGGTTTTCTTTGGGGGGGGGAACTCCGCCCGAACACATGGAACGTGACCCTGGGGGT
>PXAS01000473.1 GCA_003565815.1 PVC group bacterium | reverse complement strand
CGCCGCCAATCGTAAAGCTGTCGTTGATTTCACTCTCCGTGGCGTTGTAGCGCAGCGTCACCGTGGAGGACATCACCAACCCGTCCACGCCCACGAAGGACACGGTGCCGGTGATGAATCCAACGAGACCTTCCGCGGTTTCAATGAACACCGCCGATCCTTCGGTCAATTGGATCCCGATCCGGTTGCCGTCCAAATTGTCGCCCACGAAGACTTCCACGTCGTTGCCCAACACCACCTGGCCGCTGCCGGAAGAAGAGCTTGCGTATCCGAAGACCCCGGAAATTTCGATGCCGGGGAAATTGAAGGAAAGGGCCACTTCCAGCCAGAACTCGGCATCATTGGGTCCGGTGGCATTGACCAGAATGCGTCCGAAGGGACCTTCCACGTCCACTTCTTCGCCGGTATTGTTGAAGAAGAGGGAAAGTTCCGCGTTCGCATCGAAGTCTCCCACCTCGCCGCTGGCTTCGAACACCAGGTTGCCGGCCAGGCCGTCGCCGGGCAGGAGCACCAAATTGCCCCGGGCATTTGCAATATCGATGGGATCCCCGCCGGTGCCTTCGCCGCTGAAGGCGCTGATGCCCGCGTTTTGCACGGAAACGATCATGGTGGTTTCCGTGCCGCTGCCGTGACGTTGCAAGCCGATGTCCCCGTTGAGGGTCAGGCCCAACACTTCCAGGTCAAGCCCTTCGGCCCGCAAGAACAAATAGGGGCCGGCGGGTGTTTTCAATTCGATGGTCGTCCCGGCGATGGTCAACACTTCGTTGACGGCCCGCTCCATGTTGTTGAAGCGCACGGTAAAGTTTTCGCCGCTCAGGGATACGCCCGGCACGACCCCGTCAATCAGCTCCACGCCCCCCTCGAGGCGCGCGGCAACCCCGTCCTCGGCAAAGAGGAGGGCGCCTTCCCCATTGCTGAATTCCACCAAATCCACGCCGCCGACGGCGGCGGTAAAGGAGAGGCCCGTGCCGCCGACCCGCAGGGCGCTGTTTCCGGCGGCATCCGCGGTCAGGGCAAAACCCAGCGCATCGGCTTGGGCGTCCAACAATCCATCCACCGTCAAAGAGGCTTCGGTGGCTTCAAAGGAAACCGTCCCGGCGGCAATGGCGTCCGCAAAGCTGTGGCTCAGCCCGCCGGCGGTAATCTGCGTATTGGCGGCGATGGCGGTGGCGCCGTTGGTGAAGCGCACGCGCACACTGCTTGCGCCAAGGCTGGCAAAGGGGAGCGCCGCGGCCAAATTGGCATCGGTCAATTCAAAGGCAAACGTGCCGTCTCCCGCCTTGAGCCCGAAATTCGCATCCTCGGCGCGCACATAAAAATCATCGGCAATTTCCAACGCGGCGCTCACTCCGTTGCCCACGCCCACGATGGTCCCGTCCTGCAGGGCCAAGCCAATGTCCCCGCCCAGTGAAACAAAACCGGCGACTTCCGCGTCCAGCCCTTCGACGGAGAAGGCGATGGTATTCGCGGCAATGGCGGTCTCGAAGGTGTGGGTGACGCCGCCCACGGTCAAGGCTTCGTTGGCCGCGAAACTCGTGTTGCCGTCCGTGTATCGGACAAGCACCCGATCCGCGCTCGCACTGGCAAATCCGCCCAAGGCCAGGTCCAAGTCTTGTCCGATGACCTCAAATCCGAAACGGTTTTCGGAGGACACCAGGCCGAAGGAACCGCCGCTGACCCTCGCGTACACGTCTGCACTCAGCACCAGAGAGGCGCTGACGTCGTTCCCGGTGGCCTGAATCTCGCCGCCTTCCAGCTTCAGGGCGACATTTCCGCCCAGGGTCACGAATCCGGCCACTTCCGCCGACAGTCCCTGGATTTCAAACAAGATCGTGCCCGAACCGATCACTTCTTCAAAGGTGAACCCGACCCCGCCCACCGACACCACCGTGTCTTTGGCAATCGTCGTGGCGGCATCGGTGTAGCGCACGATCACGAGGTCGGACCCGGCTTCGGCAAACTCACCCAGGGACATCTTCAAGTCACTGCCTCGCAATTCAAAGCCAAAACTGCTTTCCCCGGCGATCAAGCCAAACGCACCGTTTTCGACACGCACATGCGTATCTTCATCCGCCCGCAGGCCGGCGGACACCTTGTTGCCCGCGGCCACCAAATCGCCATCCTCCAGTTTGAAGGCAAACGTTCCGGACAACTCCACGAAATCGGCAACTTCGCCTTCGAAGCCATGTACTTCAAACGCGACGGTGTTGGCCACAATCGTGTTTTCGAAGACGTATGAAATGCCGCCGACCTTGACTTCCGTGGCCGCGGCAATGGTGGTGGCCGCATTGGTGTAACGCACGATCACGTTGTCTGCCGTGGCCGTTAGCGGATTCAAGGCCAGGGAGAAAAGTCCCCCGCTGATTTCAAACCCGAAGGTGGTGGCGCCGGCTTTGAACCCAAAGGCCGCGCCTTCGACCTTCACGTAAACATTGCTGTCCACCGTGAGGGCGGCCTCGATGTCGGTTCCGACGGCCACGATTTCCGCGCCCGATTTGCTGAAGCCAATGTTGCCGGAGATGCTCACGAAGTCCGCGACCTGCCCACTCAGTCCCTGGACTTCAAAGGCCACGGTGCTCGCGGCCACCGCTTCGTCGAAGGTGTACGTGCCGTCCCCGACCGTCAACACCTGACCCGCGGCAAAGCTCGTATGGGCGTTGGTGTAGCGCACCCGAACGCTGTCGGCATCGAGACTGCCGAGTGGGTCCATCGTGGCGGAGAAATCTTCACCGTACAGTTCAAAACCGAATTGTCCGCCGCCCAAAACCAAACCGAAGGAAGCGTTTTCCACTTTCAGGAACATTTCCGCAGAAGCGCTCAAGGTGACATCCAAATTGGCCCCCACTGCGCTCGTGACCCCGTCCACATCGGCGATGGCGAAGTTGCCGCTCACATTTACGAAGCCTTCGACGCCGAGATTCAGGTTCTGTCCTTCAAAAAGGAAGAGTTCCGAAGCGGTACCGAAATCAACTTCGCCGAGGATTCCGCCATAATCAATGGTCTGGGTCCCGCTCGTGTTGGCTTTGACGCGGAACGTGCCGGAAAGCGTCAACCCGGGCACCCCGATCAATGCGGCTTGACCGGAGGCGAAGAGGGCAAACCCTTCCGCGCTTTCGCCCGTATGGATCACCAGACCGAAGTCCACGTTGGTGGCCACAAAACCCACGGCGGCGGAATTCACATTGCCGGAACTGGTGCGATACGGACCGTCGCCGATAAAGGCGGCCACGTTGGTCCCGGTGACCGTGAAACTTTCACT
The DNA here is from genome assembly GCA_003565815.1 of PVC group bacterium. GTDB lineage: Bacteria > Verrucomicrobiota > Kiritimatiellia > SS1-B-03-39 > UBA6053 > PXAS01. The sequence continues at coordinate 1,515 of PXAS01000473.1, read as the reverse complement.
GTCGCGGGTGATGACAAAATTGCCGCTCACTTCAAAGGCATCCCCCACCTCCATGCGGGTGTTGTCCGCGATCACCTGAATGAAAGGCGTGTCTCCGGCGGCCACTTCATCTTCGGAAAACGCGATCACCAGGGTTTCGCCGCCAAGAATGAAACTGTCGTTCACACCATTTTCAGAGGCATTGTAGCGCAGGGTGACGGTGGAAACCATCACCAATCCATCCACGCCCACGAAGCTTACGGTCCCGGTAATGAAGCCGATCATCCCGTCCGCGCCTTCGATGAACACGGCCGAGCCGTCGATCAACTCCAGCCCGGTCCGGTTGCCGCCGATGTTGTCCCCGACAAAAGCCTCCACCTGACTGCCGAGCACCACCTGACTGCCGCCCTCGGAACTGGAGGCGGCGTAACCGAAGGTGCCGGAAATTTCAATGCCGGGGAAAACGAAGGCAATCGCGGCCTCCACCCAAAATTCGGCGTCATTCGGCCCGGTCGCGGCCACGAGAATGCGGCCAAAGGGTCCTTCGACATCCACTTCCCCGCCGGTATTGTTGATGAACAGGGAAACTTTGGCCCCCGCCTCGAATTCACCGCCAAATCCCAATTCGGTTTCAAATTCGAGATTGCCCGCCAAGCCGTTGCCCGGCAGGATCACGAAATTGCCGCGGGCATCCAGAATGTCGATCGTATCCTCTCCCGTGCCTTCGCCACTGAAGGCATTGATTTCAATGTCGCGGAAGGAAACGATCATGGTGGCCTCTTCGCCGGCCCCATGGCGTTGGAACCCGATGCGACCACTCATGGAAATGCCGAGGATCTCAACGGTCAGCGGATCGGCGACCAGGAACAGATACGGACCTTTGGGCGTGTTGAGGACAATGCTTTCTCCGGCCACCGCAATGGTTTCATTCACGGCCCGGTCCATGTTGCTGAAGCGAACCGTGAAACTGCCCGCGCCAATGGACACGCCGGGAATCGCGCCCTCAATCAAGCTGACGGCACCGGTCAAGGTCGCGGCCACCCCGTCGGACGTGAACAACAGTCCGCCCTCGCCTTCGCTGAAGTCCAGCAATTCGGTCTCACCGAGCTTCACGGCAAAGGCTAGGCCGGTACCGCCCACGCGCAGGGACGTTTCGCCGGTGGAATCGGAGGTCAGGGCAAAGCCCAGGGTTTCGGCTTCGGCTTCCAGAAGACCGTCAACGCTCAGTTCCGCGCCCGTGGCTTCGAAGGAAACGGTGCCGGAATCAATCGCTTCATCAAAAGTATAGGTGACGCCGCCCACCGTGAGGACATGCCCTTCGGTCACGGCGGTGTTGGCGTCGGTGTAGCGCACCCGAACACCATCCGCGCTCAGTTCCGCAAACGGCGCCTTGCCCTCGAAATCGGCGTCGCGCAACTCGAAGGCAAACGTCCCCGCGCCCGCCATCAACCCGAAATTCGCCCCCGTTGCCCGCACATAAAAGGTTTCCGCGTCGATCTCCAAGGCCGCGGCAACATTCGCGCCCACCGCCACGAT
>PXAS01000220.1 GCA_003565815.1 PVC group bacterium | reverse complement strand
TGAGGTGCAGCTTGAGATTGGCCATCAAGTCGCCCAGGCTTCCGGTGTGCCAGAAGCGGACGGAAAGGCGGGAGGCATTCGGTGCAAGCCCCAGGATGTAAAATTCGATGTTCGGGTCCTCCAGCTCGTCGCGGCCAAGTATCCCCCGGGCAATTTTGGAGAGGAGATTGGCGACACGGTCTTTTGTTTCCGAGTCCTCCGCCTCCGGGACGCCCTCAAGCATCCAAGGGAAGTCGGTTTCGATCCGCGTGGGCTTCGCTGTCCAGAACACGGCGGTGGTGTCTCCCAAGCGAAATCGTCTTTCCGGATGGGACAGCAGCCAGTTGAGTGCGTTGCAATACCCAAAGACGACTTGTTCCGAAACCGGCGAGTTCCTCCCCTGTCCCGAGTCCTTTCCGGTTTTTCCATAGGATTCGTAAGCGACCTCGTTGAATGAAACGAGCAGGGAGCCTTTTGGGTCGAAGGTTTTGATTTTGGGCTCGTGCAAACGGGCAATGGGGGCAAGCTCACCGGTGACCAGACATTGTCCCAGGACTTCGCTTGACGCTTGCTCACCGGTGTCCATGGGTAGATCGTAAACTTCATGCGCGTAGCGCGGAACCCCGGTTAGCTGGAAGACTCCGTTGCCTCTCCGGATGTCTTCGGGAAGCTGCTCGACAAAAGGACGCAAGTCTTCAGGTGTGTGTTTTTCGAAATACCGGGCAACCGCAAGCAGAGTGGGCTCGGAAGAGGCCCCAAACATTTCGATGTGAAGTTTCTTGCCGACTTCAAAACACTTCAGCGCCCGGACGATATTTTTCGCGGCTTTTTCTGGATTGGTATCAGGCTGGGGGTACCCCGCCAAATAGGTTGAATTGTCCCAGAGGGTGCACGGGTTGATGCCTTGTCCAGAGGGCTTTGTCTGGCCAGGGACTTGTAGTTCAACCGGTAGAAGTCTGCGTTTTTCTTTTCCGTTTTTGCCGATGGTCACTTCCTCTCGCCGGATATCGTAAAACCCAACAACGGTACCGTCTTGGTTGAGCACAATTTTAAAAGACACATTTTGCAAGCTGTGGCCTGGTTTGGCCAATCCATTTTCCGGATTCGCCGAAAGCCTTAAAAATAGCTGATAAAGGGATTGGAGAATCATGTTCTTCTATGCGTTTGCGGTGTGAAATGGCGGAACGTTGAGGATTCCGTTCTCAAGTTTGGCGTGGAAAAAACGGGGTTCGGCGCGGACTCGCTTGCCCCGGCCGGTGAGAAAGGAATCCTTGTCCTTTTTGGTGGCGGGTAGGTAAGCGATGTCGTGGAGCATCCACCCGAGTTCTTTGAAGAGTTGCTCGCCTGGAAGCATGCAGTCCGGCATGGCGGCACCCTCATCAATAAGCGAGAATCGGGCTGGAAATTCGCGGGTGCCCAGACAGGGCTGGTGGAAGCACTGGCCGTTTCTGGCCCTGCGAGTGAACATGTCGAGGTGCTTGCCCTCGCAGTCCTTGGCGTGGAGTTCGGGGCCGTTTTTCTCAAAGCGATACTCGAGAATGTCGAAATGAGCTTCGATGATGTAAGCGACTTCTCGAAGGATGGTGGACGCGCGTTGCTGGCGGGAAGCTTCAATGAGAATTCCTTGTGTCGCCACAGGTTCCCCTTTCATGGCCGCCGCAGTGGGAGAGGTGGCTTTCGAGCCAACTTCGTTTCGGCGGATGTTGGTGAAGCGGATGGGATTGAGCACATGAATACGGTCGATCACCCAGCGGATCTGTTGCTTCCAGTAAATGGCTTCAAGGATCCCGCGGGCCGCGGATGGGGTGATCACGTCGTATGAAACGCGCTCTACCTTCATTTCAGGCCGGGTGAAACAGGCGTAATCGCCGCTGATGTGGAGTTTGATACCGTAGGACATGGAAAATCAGGGTTTGGGTTTTTTGTCACGTTCAAAAGGGATGTCGGCGCAGCCGGAGAGTAATCCGACGAGTTGCTCTGTCGTGAGGACGGGGCGGATTTCGACACTCCCGTCTTTTTCCGCGAAGTGGAGACGCTGACCTGAGTGGAGGTTCATGGCCTTACGAATCTTTTTCGGGATGACGATTTGGTATTTGGGGGATAAAACTGAAGTTGTCATACGAATTAATTTTTGTATGTTATCTCATGGTTAGCAACCATTCATCTTAGAAAATGTATCCGCTGAATTCATGGGGTTCTTCTGGTCGGATGAGTCCGGTTTGGGGGTGATACATGGCCTCGGGATGTTCGAGGATGGCGAAGGTTTCCTCGCAATGGAAGGAGAAAGAGGGTTTCAGTTGCTGCCATTCGCCGTCATAAACCTGGACCGTGAATTGCTGGGCGCGCCGATGGTGGCTTCGATTCGGGAAACGGTGTTGCCGTCCGAGTTCGCGGATTTCATTGCTGAGTTGACGGCCCTTACTTCCCCAGGGGATAAGAACGGGATGGGTATGAGAGTCTATGAGTCTGAAGCGCTCGGCGGCGGTTTTGAAACGGTAGGTACGGAAATTCTGAGAATTCGGTGGAAAACAGGCCTCGCCTGAGACGATACGGTGTTTGTCCCAGCCCTGTGTTTTGGGCCCTGCCTGCCAGATGGCGTGCTCGAAATAACTCCGGATCAAGTCGGGGTGGAGAAGATCGCGTTCTCCGAGATTTGGGAGGACCTGGGACCGGGTGACGGTAGCGTTGGCGACCAGATCAGAGAGACCTTTGGGAATGGGGTGGTCGGTGGGCTGAAAATAGAATGTCCGGCCTTTGGTTCGCTGGCCCTTTTCGTCTCTAAGTTCGCCGTTTCGGTTGCATCTCCCGGCGGCCTGGGCGAAGGAATCCAATCCGCATTCCGCGCGATACACGACGGGAAAACTGATGTCCACACCGGCTTCGACGAGTTGCGTGGAGACAAGAACCACGGAAAGCCCTTGTTTCCTCAAGTGTTTTGCGTGGGCAAGGACAAGCATGACATGCCGCGGGCACATCCGTGCGGAAAGATGGAGGGTATTGACATGCCCGCCAAGTTTTTCATGCAGGGCTTTGGCGGCTTTCGTTGTGTTGAGCACGAGGAGACAGCCATCCGAGGCATTACGGAGAATGTGAGAAACAAGTTCGTCATCATCCAGGGGGCCGATATTTTCACAGACGACGCGCTCGAGGACCTCGAAAAGGGATGTTTTGTCCCGAATGATTTCTGTGATTTCTTCGGGAGGAATCCCGATCTTAAAGTCTTCCCGCCGCTCCAAGGCAGGTTGTGTGGCGGTGCAGAGAACGGCAGTGGTGTGCAGGTCATGCACCAGACAACGAAGCCCCCGCAGGATGGGGTGTAATAAAGAGGCGGGAAGAGCCTGGACTTCGTCGAAAATCACCACGCTGCGGGCGATTCGATGAAGCTTTCGACAGGCTCCGGTGCGGTTGGCGAAAAGGGACTCGAAAAACCGCACGTTGGTCGTGACAATCAGTGGGGCGTCCCAATTTTCGGCAGCGAGGCGATTGGCTTCGGTTTCTTTCGCCGGATCGAATTTGGAATGATGCTCGAGTACGATGTCTCGCCCGAGTGCTCTGGAAAGCGGAGCAAACGCATCCCGGAAAACATCTGCGTTTTGCTTGATGATGCTGGTGAACGGGATGACGAGGATCACGCGACGCTGTCCGTTTTTCAAAGCGTGGCGAAGCGCAAACAAAAGCGAAGACAGTGTCTTTCCTCCACCCGTGGGCACGGTCAGCGTGTAAAAACCTGAGCGGTTGTCTGAAGCGGCGAGGCAGTCCCGGCGTACCGCTTCGCGCGCCTGATTCACGGGATCGTTGCCTGGCGGGCCGAATTTCCCGGCCATATACCCCTCCAAACAGTCGAGCATTCGAGCTAAAATATCTTCCGGCCAGGGTTTTCTGATCTCCGCTCGATCCGGGGACATAAACGATTCCGTTGCCAGAAAATCTGCGTCAACCAGACAGGAGAAAAAGAAGCGGATCATGAAGGACAAGTCATCGCCGCCGGCATCATTCCGAAAAAGAGGAGGCATGGGCAAAGGATCTGTTAATGGGACACCGGCAGATTCAGCATGGGAACGCCATTCGTTAATATTTTTGGGAAGGCGCTCGTGAAAAAGATAGGCCGCATCCGCCAGACCCGCGTGATGTCCGGCGATCAGATAGCTGAGCAATGGTCCGAAAGGAGAGATTGCGTTCGTAAATGCCGCGCCAGCAGTGGAGTGGTCTTCTTTTCTGGATGCGGAGTCAGTCGATTCCGCTGAATGGATATCGGCTTTGGATTTGAGGTAGGTTTGCCACTCGGGAGCGAATTTCCCGAGATCATGCCATAGTCCTGCCAAATATCCCAATTTGTGCCCCGCGTCGCGACCGGGTCCAGGCGGAAACATTTCCGAGGCAAAGGTGGAACACCAATAAGCAACTTTGTTCAGGTGCCCGTGATTTGGAATGAGTTCGCGGCATTTTTCGCAGGCCTCCCCCTGACATTGGTTTTCTCCATCACCAAATGGGGTGAAAAGCGGCTCCCATTTTGATGGGTCGCCTGGAAAGTCAGGATGTGTGTGAGCGTATTCCATTTTGCAAGGATCTTTAGATTTTCGCACCCATCATACCACAGCAGAGTGCCAAAACGTGTCACTCCCGGAAAATAATCACGGATTTTTTGTTTTGAGATTCATGGCCATGGCCTGGACTTCTTCTTCGAGGCGGGTTTTGAGTTCTTCGGGCGCGAGGACTTCGGCGTCGCGGCCCATGGAGAGTATCCACTGGAGGATGTCGTAAAAGGGGCGGGTGCCGGAGGCGCTGATGGGGAAGGTGATTTCGAAGCCGTCTTT
>PXAS01000336.1 GCA_003565815.1 PVC group bacterium | reverse complement strand
TTTGTCGTTTCCAGTGGGATTCCGACGATGATCCGCAGTCCGGCGAAGCATCCGCAGGATCACCCCCATTTTTATCCGCAGTCCGGCGAAGCATCCGCAGGATCATCCCCATTTTTATCCGCAGTCCGGCGAAGCATCCGCAGGATCACCCCCATTTTTATCCGCAGTCCGGCGAAGCATCCGCAGGATCACCCCCATTTTTATTTTTTCATCTCTTATTTCACAACTCCCAGTCCATCAGCGGGTCCCTGAAGGGATTGGCGGGGTTTTATGCCGGTTTTTTACGGAAGACCTTGCGACGGTTTGTTTTTTAAATCTCAAAAAATCAGCCGTAGGCCGGAATTACGGCTGATTTTTTTTTGAAGAGAAATGCCGGGGACCCAACCGTTTCATGATTTCGGCGCCGATGAAAGGTCTGTTTGCACTTCCGCCCATAAAGGTGTATAATGAAATCGACCCATTGTCCCCCTGTACACCCGCCGAAAATGGAGAACCGGCCATGATCAAACCCAAGATACTCACGCTCATCGCCTGTCTGACCACCCTGCTGGCCGGAATTCCGGTGTTTGCGAGGACACCCTCTTCGCCCCCGCAAACGGTACGTGCCCAAATGTCGCGCATCGTCATCCCCGAACTTCGCTTCGAAAATGCGGAAGTTTCGGACGTATTGGCCATGTTGGTCCGCATCAGCCGGGAGGAAGACCCGAATGGCATCGGTGTGAATATGATACTCATGGAACAAACCCTCGACGGCGTTCTGCCCACAATCACCTTGGACATCCGTGGGATCAATATGTTGGACGCCTTGGATTTGATCACCGAGATGGCCGGGCTCAGCCATCGGGTGGACCGCAATATCGTCATGGTCGAAGGCCGGGGCAAGGGAAATTTGGAAACGCGCTTTTATGCCGTGGATCCGACCCTGTTCACCACCAGGATGAAGGCCGCGGAACGGCGCTGAAGCACAAGAAAGGGATAGGATGCTCTAGTACCCTGTCAACCAGAAATCTTCGCATGGGATTTTACAGGGTACTATTGGCCCGGCGGAGTGGGCGGTTCGGTGCGGGCGTGCGAATCCAAGGCGCGATCGCTGCAACGCTGATAGATTAAATTTCCCTCGGCATCAAACAAAGTGACGATAAAGCCATAAAATTGATCGGCGGTGGTGTGATCGCCCCGACTCCCCCAAGAGGTGCGGTGTTGGGAGGTCTCATACGCGTAAACTCCCGCATCCACCACCACTTGGGTTCGTTCGGCGATGGGCGGTAAAATCGCCGTATCGGTGCGAATCACTTCCCGGCGGCTGCCACTGCCGCGTTTGAACAAATCGAAAACCACCAAAGTCCGGCCAAGTTCCCGTCCCGGCAGCGGGGTGAGTTGCACCCGGGGCACATACATGTGCGCCCTGTGATGATAGCGGACCCAACGGTTGTTCTGCCGGGCCAAGGTGTTGTCTTCATCCACCAGTCGCAAACGACCCTGTAACAAGGCATGGCCGGATCCCGCCGCATTGGGCGTGCTTTCGTTGATGCGCTTTTCATTTCCTTCCGGCTCATTTCCCAAGAGAAAGGCACGGGTTCCATCCTCAAATTCCTCGGTTTTTTTGTCAATGATGGCCAAAGGATTCCCTCGAAGGGCGGGATGGAGTTCCGCGGGCCGCTCGGGTTCGCCCTCTCCTTGTCTGGCTTCCGATTCCCGCAACATGCGGGTGGCGGCCACGACTTCCGGGCTTTGGGCCAACTCTTCACTCCACCCGCGCCATGCCAGCGCCGCGTCGATGTCACCGACGCGGGTCAGGTCCCTCGATCGGGTATCCGCAAAGCGCACCAAATTTTCCACCATGCTCGAAAGCCCCCGGGCTTCCTCTTGCTGGAAAACCTTCACCTGACGCTTGATCAAGTTCTGCATTCTCAACACTTCGTGGTGGACGGACGGGGAATGGGCAACCAAGGGTTCCGAATCCTTTTCCACGCGCTCAATTTCCCGCTGGGCCGCGAGGACCCCGTCCAAATCGCTGTCGGTTCGGGCCTTGAGTTCCATGCGCAACAGAGCGGTCAGATAACTTTCCCGCAAGGCATCCTCTTTCTCGACCCGTTGCTCCTTCAATTTTTCCGCTTCGAGGGTATAGCGAGCCTTCACCTCTTCCAAGGACATCACTTGGGCGGGCACAACGCCAACTGTGCAAAATGTAACAAAAAAGATGCAATAAACGTATTTCATAACCAAATCCAATCAGGATTACATTTCAAAATTTGATTACATAAAATATCATTTGCCACAATCCTTGACGATAAAAATCAGGGAATATTTTCCCTGGCGAATTTTTGTCCGGCGGCGCGGGCCCAGTCGTATGCATGTTCCAATGCCTCTTTGAGCGGGCGTCGGTTCACATTGGCGGCATAGGCCCGGTGAATGCCGGCACGGGACAGGGAAGCGTCCGAAAGAGCACAACTCCCGGCAATCACGGCCACTTTGCTCCCGGATGACCGGGCCAAGCGGGAAATTCCGGACACCACTTTCCCGTCCACGCTTTGATCATCCAAACGCCCTTCTCCGGTGATCAGCCAATCGGCGCCTTCGGCTTTCGCGGCCAGTCCCGTCAATTGGATGACCGCGTCAATCCCTTCCACCAACACCGCATCCAAAAAGGCCATCGCCCCCGCCGAAAGTCCGCCCGCCGCGCCCGTGCCCGGGATGTCGCCCAAGTTTTTTTTCAGATCCTCCCGCAAAACGCGCTCGAAAACGGACAACGCCGCCTCCAATTCCCGGACCGCCTTCGGGTCCGCTCCTTTTTGGGGGGCAAACACGGCGGCCGCGCCCCGTGGACCCAGCAGCGGATTGGTCACATCACAGAGCACCTCCACTTTGGGAACGTTCGCATTCAGCTCGGGAGGGGGCTGGAGATGTCTCAGCCTCGCCAAGCCCGCTCCCCCGTCGGGGATCGGGTTGCCGTCCTCATCCAAAAGCCGCCAGCCCAAGGCCATGGCCATGCCCGATCCGCCATCCACGGTGGCGGAACCGCCCACGGCCAGGGAAATCTTTTCCGTGCCCCGCCGCATCGCGTCGGCGACCAACTCCCCCACCCCGCGGGTGGTGGTGCGCAGGGGATCACGCGCCTTTTCAGATAACAGCGTCAATCCCGCACACACGGCCATTTCCACCAAGGCCTCTTTTTCCTCCGGCCACCAGAGATATTCCCCCCGCACGCGCATGTCCGGCAGCGGACCGGTCACTTCTTTCACAATACGCGTGCCCGGACGCTGCGCCCCGACAATCTCCAGGGTCCCTTCCCCGCCGTCCGCCATCGGACACATGGGCACCTCCGCGTCGGCGGCCACGGACAGGATGCCCTCCCGCACCGCCTGACACGCCTGCAACGCCGTGAGCGACCCTTTCCATGAATCCATGCAAATGACAATTTTCATCGGCTCACTTTGTGTTCGAATGCCTCAGTTTCAAAACCGAATTCAAATCCTTCGCATGAACCATCGCCTGCTTGCACACTTCCTCCGTGAATGTCTCCGCTTGCAACAGCCCCGACATTTTCTCATAGAGGGTACGTTGCGCCGGCTCCATATCCTTCGGGACCTCCGCCATCTCCCCGGTATGATACAGACGAATTGCCGCCAGGCCCCGATCCAACACTTGCCGCACATGCGGGATGGCGGGTTCCCAAAGGCCCAGCGGCAACAAAGCTTCCGCAGCTTTTCTTTCCGTCTCGCCTTCCCGCCAATGGCACATGGCCTCTTCCGGATACCGAAGCGGTTGCACCGGCACCGGGGGCTTGCCGCGCAATCCCGGATACCCCTCGCCCGCGTGCAAAGACTCCAAATCGGCGGACAAGGTCAGCAAGCCCATCTCCTGCAATTTGAGAATGGCGGCCAGGGTTTCGGTGTTGATCACCACCGACGGCCCCTCCGCCACCCGGCCCACCCGGTCCTCCAACGCCCGGAAATCGCCGTCGGGACGGGCCACCACCACCGTGGCCCCGGTTTTGACATCCCGTTCGATGCCCTGAATCCGGTCCCCGTGACGCCCCAACAGTTCCGAGGCCACCTTTTCTTTGCCCGCCGGACGCGAGGAAGTCTCCCGTTCGGGTTCCTCGCCCACCAAATCGCGGACCCGTTTGAGAAAGGCTTCCCGCCCGGATTCCGACTTCATCGAGGCATCAAATTCCTTGCCGTCCAGCACCGAGTCCGCCAAAGCGGTTTTATAGGCCAGCTTGCCCAACATGCTTTCCTCGATTGAGTCTTCCGTCACCAAATGAATCACCTGCACGCTGCGGGTTTGCTGTTTCCGCCACGCCCGGGCGATGCGCTGCTCCAGTTTCGCGGGATTCCAGGGCAAATCGAGGTTGATGACCACGTTGGCATTTTGCAAATTCAGCCCCACTCCGCCCGATTCCGATGAGAGGAACACCCGGCAATCCGGATCTTTTTTGAAGCGCCGAATGTTTTCCCGCCGCTGTTGCTGGGGAATGGTGCCATGATGTTCGGTGTAGCCCACCCCGTCCTCATCCAACAGTTCCCGCACCAACGAAAGCATCCGCACCCATTCCGAAAAAATGATCACCTTGTTGTCCGGTTCCTGGAACAACTCGTCAAGAATATCCCGCAGTTCCTCCAATTTCGGACAATCCCGACACTCCTGATCCAAAATATACGGGGTGTCACACGTCATGCGCATGCAGGACAACAACATTTGCAAGCGCTCCATCTCCTCTTTGCGCAACCGTCTGGTCTTGAGAATATTCATCAACCGGGCCACCTTGTCTTCATACGCGTGATACCGCATCCGCTGTTCCGGGGTCATCTCCACATAAAACGTTTTTTCCGTGCGGTCCGGCAAATCCGTCTCCACTTCCGCCTTGCGCCGCCGCAGCATGACCGGACTGACCCGCCGGTGCATTCCCGGCAGATCCTTGGGCTTCATGCATTTTTTCTCTTCGTCCCAAAGCATGAACTCCCGATAAAAGCGATCCAAAGTGCCGAACACATGGGGGTCCGCGAACTCCACCAACGAATACAACTCCTCCACCCGGTTTTCCAAGGGCGTGCCCGTGAGCACGAAGGCAAAGGGACTCTGCAATCGCTTGATGGATTTCGCGGTTTTGGTGGGCCAGTTTTTAATGCGCTGCGCCTCGTCCAACACCACCAAATCGGGTGCGAACAAGCGATTGATGTCCTCCACGTCCCCGCGAATCTGCTCGTAATTGCAGAGCAAGTACGGATGATCGCCCCGATACAAGCGCAGTCGCTCGGCCGGCGGGCCGAAAACCACTTGCGCCTTGCGCCCGGTGAACAACGCCAACTGATCTTCCCACTCCCCTTTCAGGGACGCCGGACTCACCACCATCACCCGTTTCACCCGTCCCAGATCCCGCAACAGCTCGGCGGCGGCAATGGCCTGCACGGTTTTCCCCAGCCCCATCTCGTCCGCCAGCAAGGCCCGCCCGCCGAACGCCAAATGCATCATCCCCTCTTTTTGATACGCATACAGGGGCAGGTTCACCGGATTGTCCCCCCGCTTGCCCGCGGCCACATCCGCCTCGAATCCGCGGCGCAATCTCGCCAAATCCGATTGACGGCGTTCACGCTCCGCCCAAACGTCCATGTGCGCGGACAAGCGGACTTTGGCCCGCAGTGCCGGCGACAATTGCTCCACCGCCGCCCCTACCGACGGCAAACTCTCCGCCACCGAAGCCAAGGCAAAGCCTTCCGCATCGAAAAACGGTTCCAGCGTTTGCAAAAGCTTCGGGGATGGCTTGGCGGAACGCAACCAACGCATGCGCGGCGTTTCGCCGGTTACATCCACGAAAATTTCCTCCTTCAAAGACCGTTGGCCCATTTGACGCTTGAAAAGGGTTTTGCGGCGATAGGTGATGAACTGAAACACCCGTTCGATATGCTTGCAGGTGCCCAGGCGGTTCATTTGAAAATCCATGCAGGAACAACTGTTCAACCCCCGGCCCTCCAAGTCCCGGATTTCCACCGTATATCCCTCATCCCACTGGGTCGATGACACCTCGTACACCCCCCGGAACTGATCCACCTTTTCAATGACCCGCACCTCCGCCTTCTCCTCCAGCGCCGTGCGCCGCCGCGACTCCACGCATTCCGCGTCATTCATAATCGGCGGCAATGGCGGCAATTTTTTGGATTTTTTGGATTTTTTCGGTTTCGGCTTTTTCGACGGTGCGGAGGAAGCTTTCATGAAAAACCGTCCTAATGATCCCGAATCCAATTGCAAGATCATCCATTTCCATATTTTCCGGATGCTCGGCCACTTCCCCCCCGGAGGCCGCTGCCGCCATCGCCCCCCCCATGGTGATGCGGGCGACGGGAGTACGGCTGATTTTTTGAGAAGATGGCAATCGGCGTTGTCAACCCGCTGATCCCTGTGGGGCCCGCGAATGTGGAGAAAGATGCGAAGTCTTTTTCCTGCGGATGCTTCGCCGTCCTGCGGATTGTTTTTGGGGAAGGGAATCCTGCGAATGGCGATGCCGTCCCGCGAATCATTTGTCGTTTCCATCGGGATTCCGACGATGATCCGCAGTCCGGCGAAGCATCCGCAGGGATCACCTCCATTTCTATTTTTGAATTTCCCAGTTCACAGCTCTCAGTTTGAAATGCCTTTTGTGGCGAACAGGCATGGTTTATCGCAATGCCCGCGTCTTCAAGCCTTTTTCCGCAAAATAGCGGGCCACGGTTTCGGTTTGCCCGTGCATGGCCCACAAGGTGTCGGGCCCGCAGTCCGCCACGGTGGCCAATAGTTCGGGCCAATCCACGTGGTCGGAGATCACAAACCCCCGGTCATATCGTGAACGCCCGGCCCGTTTGCGGGTGAGCAGCCATCCCGAGGCCATGGCCACGCGCAGGGGAGCCAATTTTTTCAGCCAGGACGCACCCGCGGCGGTATTCATCCCCGAGGGCGGGGCAATGATCATGGCCCTGCCCCGGGTTTCGCGGATTCGTTGGGCGTTCACGTGATGCGCGTGGGGCAAATCGATGCCCGCGTTCCGATAAAATTTTTGAAAAGGCACCACGGCGCCATGCAACAGGATCGGCCCGCGATCCCGGTTCAACATGGCCAACAGTCGCTGGGCCTTCCCCAAACTGTAGCCGAGCAAAAGACTGTTCACGCCGTCGGCTTGGTTCGCGGCCCACCACCGGTCGATTTTGGCCGCTTCTTCGGCAGGGTCCGGCCAACGGTAAATGGGCAGGCCGAAGGTGGTTTCCGTCACCAGAAGATGACAGGGCACCGGTTCGAAAGTCTCGCAGGTGGGGTCCGCTCCCCGTTTGTAATCTCCGGTCACCACCGCCACCCTGCCGCCGACCTCGATCCGAATTTGGGCGCTGCCCAAAATGTGCCCGGCGGGATGAAAGGAAACCCGGGCATCCCCGACGGACCGACTTTTACCAAAGGCGAGTCCTTCGACCAGGGTTTTGTTCCCCACCCGATGTTGCACGATCTCCAGTCCGGAGGCGGAAGTGAGCACGCTTTTGTGCCCCCGGCGGGCATGGTCCGCATGACCGTGGGTAATCAAGGCGCGTTGCACCCGGCGAACCGGATCCACATGAAAATCACCCGCCGGACAATACAACCCTTCGGGCGTCATTTGAAGAATTTCTGACATGACAAGGTCCCCTTACCGTCTTCCGAAAAAGATGACACCCGAAAGCGTAAGAATTCAGACCAAACCCAAAATTTTCATGGACATCCGATGCGGGAAGTTTTAGGGAGCGTACATGCGTGTAGTTCTAGCGGAAAAACCATCTGTGGCCCGGGATCTTGCCGAAGTTCTCGGCGCCAGCCGAAGAAACCAGGGGTATCTTGAGGGCAACGACTGGGCCGTGACCTGGGCGTTGGGTCATCTGGTGGAATTGTGCGAGCCCCACGAATACAACCCGGCCTGGCGTCAGTGGCGCGTCGAAGACCTGCCCTTGCTTCCGGAAACCTTTTCCCTGCGTCCGCGGGGCGACCAGGGGGCCAGAGACCAGCTCAAGGTGGTCACCCGCCTCATGAAGGACGCCGAGGAGATCATCTGCGCCACGGACGCGGGGCGCGAGGGGGAGTTGATTTTCCGCTACATTCAACAATGGGCGAAAGCCGGACACAAGCCCTTCAAACGCATGTGGATTCAATCGCTGACCCGCGACGCCATTCGCAAAGGATTCGCAACCCTCCGCGAGGGCCACGAATTCGATCCGCTCTATCAGGCCGCCCGTTGCCGCAGCGAAGCCGACTGGATCATCGGGCTCAACGCCACCCGTTACCACACCGCGAAATACGGTTCCCGGGGCACCCTCTGGAGTGTCGGACGGGTGCAAACCCCGGTCTTGGCGCTCATCGTGGAACGCGACCTGGAGATCGACAACTTCAAACCGGAACCTTACTGGCGGGTGATCACCACCTACCGCGACACCCGCTTTCTCCAGCCCAAGGTCAAATTCGACAACGAGGAAAAAGCCCGCGAACTGGTGGAACGCCTGCGCCCCCATCCCCTGGTGGTCCTCGACATCGCCCAAAAACAACAACGAATTCCACCGCCCCAACTCTACGACCTCTCCAGCTTGCAACAGGACATGAACACCTGGTTCGGGTTCACCGCCGAACAAACCCTGGGCGCCGCCCAAAATCTCTACGAGGCCAAACACCTCACCTACCCGCGGACCGACAGCCGTCATATCGGCGAAGAAATCGCCGGAGAACTTCCCGACCTTTTGCGGGCGCTCCCGGCGGATTACCAGCCCTTCGTGCAACAACTGAATTTGGAGAAACTTTCCCTCGGCAAGCGGATTGTGGACGACGCCAAGGTCACCGATCACCACGCCATTCTGCCCACCACCGAATGCCCGCGAAACCTGCAAAACATGGAGGCCAAAGTGTACGCCGCCGTGACCCGGCGGCTGCTGGCGGCCCTGTTCCCGCCTTGCCTCAAGGACATCACCACCGTGGACGCGGAGATCGACAAGGAACCGTTCCAGGCCAAAGGCACCGTGGTGGCGGACTGGGGATGGCAGGCGCTGTATCCCCACATGCAAAAGAAAAAGGAGAAAAAGGCCGACGACGAGGATCCCGACCAGGAAATGCCCCCCATGGAAAAAGGCGAGTCCGGCCCCCACGAACCCGATTTGCTCGCCAAAACCACCCGTCCCCCCAAACGCTACTCCGAAGCCTCCCTCCTCAAACGCATGGAAACCGCGGGACGATTGGTGGACGACGACGCCCTGCGCGAGGCCATGAAACAGCGGGGTCTCGGCACCCCCGCCACCCGGGCCGCCATCATTGAAACCCTCATCGGACGCAAATACATCCTGCGGCAAAAGAAAAACCTCGTCAGCACCGAAAGCGGACGACACCTTCTGCGCCTCATTCAGGATCCCAGTCTCACCTCCGCGGAACTGACCGGAGACTGGGAGGCCAAGCTCAAGGACATCGAGTTGGGCAAAGGCGATCCGGACGCGTTTATGCGGGGTATTCGCGAGCACGCCCTCACCTTGGTCAGCAGCAAAGACAACGCCGGAAGCGGCGGCCTGGGCGCCTGCCCCAAATGCGGAGCCCCGGTCATCGAAGGCAACCGGGGATACGGCTGCAGCCAGTGGAAGAGCGGCTGCGATTTCGTCCTCTGGAAAGACACCCTCGGCGCGGAAATCAACCCCGGCCTCGCCAGCGAAATGCTGGATTTGGGGCATACCCTCAAACCGGTCGCCGTCCGCACTGACGATCAGCCCGGTCTCGCCGTGCTTCACCTCCAATCCGACGGCGCCGTCACCGCCGAAGCGGTCAAAACCCAAAAAGCCGCCAAGGGACAAAAAGCGTTGGGGACCTGTCCCCTCTGCGGCGGGGACATCATACCCGGCAAAAAAGCCTATGGGTGCAGCAATTGGCAGCAGGGATGTTCCTTCGTCATTTGGAAAACCATCGCCAAAAAAAACATCACCCAGGCCATCGTCAAAGAAATTTTGGAAAAAGGCATCACCGACCCCATCTCCGATTTTACTTCCAAGGCCGGAAAACCCTTCACCGCCAAATTAAAACTCGAAAAGGGCAACGTGGTGATGGATTTTCAACGTTAAATTCGGGGAGACCCGGTTTCGTGATACGTGCGCCGATGACAGGGGGATTCGATGCATTGGATTTCGGTTGCCGCCGCGTTTTTCCGAGCGTCGGAAGCGGCCCGGAAAAAGCTTCCGACGTTCGGAAAACCGGAAAAATGAGGTGGGTCCAGATGCGCACGCGCTTGACCTGCCCACGGGCATCTTCTATAGAGAAAAACGTTTTCAAAACTTTTTTCCCTCTGAAATTCAGGCATCCCATATGAAATTTCCACGCAAAGCCGGCGTTCTGCTCCACCCCTCTTCGTTGCCGGGTGCCTATGGCATGGGCGAAATCGGTCCTTTTTCCCGTCAATTCATTCAAACGTTACAATTTTCCGGGCAATCCTACTGGCAGGTGTTGCCATTGGGTCCGACCGGCTATGCGGACTCGCCTTATCAGGCGCTTTCCACTTTTGCGGGAAATCCCATGTTCATTTCTTTTGACGATCTGGTGGAAGACGGCTTGTTGAAGTCCGGGGAATTGAATGATTTCCCGGAATTCCCCGCCGAGCGCATCGATTATGGTCCGGTGTTGATCGCCCGACAGGCGGTACTGGATCGGGTGTGCCACTTGTTTTCCAGACGGGCCTCCCCCGAACTCAAGGCGGCGTTCGAGGCGTTTTGCCAAAAGCAGGCGGAGTGGTTGGAGGATTACGCCCTGTTTGTGGTCCTCAAGGAAGAAAACGAGCTGCGCCCCTGGACGGAATGGGCGCCGGAATTCGTGCATCGCGATCCGGTGGCGATCAAGCGGTACCGCAAACAAAGGGCCTCCGCGATCCGCCGCGCCAAACTGCGCCAGTTTTTGTTTGACCGCCAGTGGCGCCGTTTGCGCGAATTTGCCCACGCCCACGGGGTCAAACTCATCGGCGACATTCCCATTTTCGTGGCCCACGACAGCGCGGACGTGTGGGCCAACCAGGATCTGTTTTATTTGGATGACCGAGGTCAGCCCACCGTGGTGGCCGGGGTTCCCCCGGATTATTTCAGCGCCACCGGTCAACTGTGGGGCAACCCGCTGTACCGCTGGGATGTTCATCGGGAACGCAATTACGCGTGGTGGATGAAGCGCATGCGTCACATCCTGGAGACGGTCGACATCGTGCGCATCGATCATTTTCGGGGCTTCGAGTCCTATTGGGAAATTCCCGCCGGAGAGCCCAACGCCATCAAAGGCGAATGGGTGAAAGGACCCGACGCAGATTTTTTCCATGCCTTGAAGCGTGAACTGGGAGACATTCCGGTCATCGCCGAAGACCTGGGCCTCATCACCGAGGAAGTCGACCAGCTTCGGGACGCCTTTGATTTGCCGGGGATGCGCATTCTTCAGTTTTCGTTTGCGGAGGACCTGAAACCCAATCTCCAACCCGAGGGCTTTCCTGAAAATTGCGTCGTGTATACCGGCACCCACGACAACGACACCACGCTGGGATGGTTCTGGCGGGAACCGGGACTGAACAACACCGAAACCGAAGCGCAAATTCGGGCGGAACGGAGCCTGGTCCTGGAAACCGTGCACACCGACGGCAGCCAAATCAACTGGGACCTCATCGCCCTCGCCCACCGCCTGCGGCCCCATACCGCCATCGTGCCCTTGCAGGATGTCATCGGACTCGGGACCGAGGCCCGCATGAACGTACCCGGTCGCATGGACGGCAACTGGGCTTGGCGTTTCACGGAAGCACAATTGCGCGAAGAGGATCTGCAACGTTTGCGGGACATCACCGAATGGGCCGGACGATTGCCGGATTGAAGGACTTGCAAATCCGCTGCCCCTGTGACAAAAGTTTTGCATGCAATCCGCCTCCGTCATCGTTGATCTGAATATCCTCGCCGAAAACATTTCCCGACTTCGCGCCGCCCTTTCCCCCGGGACCGACATCATGTATGTGGTCAAATCCGATGCCTACGGCCATGGCATCGGTCCGGTGACCGCCCGCGCGGCCGCGGAGGGGGTCCGCTGGTTTGCGGTGGCCTATTTGGAAGAAGCCCTGGCCGCCCGCAAAGCCGCCCCGGAGGCCCGGATCCTGATTTTGGGTCCCATTGCGCCCGAAGAGGTCTTGCCGTCCGTGCAAAACAACATTACCGCCGTGGTGGTGGACGCCGTGCATGCGGAAACCCTCGATCAAGCCGCGAAGGAGGCGGGCGTGACCTTGGAGATCCACGTGAAAGTCGATACCGGCATGGGGCGCCTGGGGTTGCTGGAAGGCTGCGGCCCCGCCGAATTCGAACGAATTTTCGCCTGTGACCATCTCAAGGTCACCGGAATTTGCAGCCATTTGGCAGCCGTGGACCTGAAACGTCCCTGGCTGCAGGAAAAACAGCACGATCAATTCCGCAAGGCGTTTACCTTGGCGGAAACCATGGCCGGACGACGGCTGATGCGGCATTTCTGCAGTTCGCGGGGCGTACAATATTATCAGGACTGGGATTACGATGCCGTGCGTCCGGGCATTCTCCTTTATGGCTATGGTTGCAACGACCCGAACATGCGGGTGCAAACCCGTCCATTTTTGCAAATGACCAGTCGCATGATGCAGGTCAAGGATGTGCCCGAGGCCTACCCCATCGGATATTATTCCTCGTACCGCACCACCCGCGACACCCAGATCGGGGTGGTGGCCTCGGGATATGCGGATGGATACCTGCGCTCGATGAGCAACCGCGGCGAAGCCCTGGTGCACGGAAAACGGGTCCCCGTGGTCGGACGCATCAGCATGAACTGGATCACCTTGGACCTGGGACCCGATTCCGGGTGCAAGGCCGGGGACGACGTGACCCTGATCGGCGAACAGGGCCCCGAATCCATTTGGGCGGACCGCATGGGACGGCGCGCGGGCACCATCGCCTACGAAATCCTCACCGCCATTCACCCCAGAATCCCAAGGCAATACCTGGGCGCGGTATCATAGCGCTCAACCCGCGCCGGACGCCTCCTCAAAGACCAGCCGTTCGGAATCCTCGGGATCCACTTCGCCGCGAAGGCGTTGCCCTTCGGCGATCCGGCCTTCCAGAAGTTCTTCGGCCAGCCGGTCGATGACGAGTTTCTGGATGGCGCGCTTCAGGGGACGGGCCCCGAAAGCGGGATCATAGCCGAATCCAGCCAGCAATTCACGGGCCGCCTTGCTCAAGCTCAATTCAATGCGATGATCCTTGAGCAAACGGGCCACCCGGGCCAATTGCAGTTCCACGATGTGGGTGAGCTGTTCCGGACGAAGGCTGTGGAAGACGATCGTTTCGTCCACCCGGTTGAGAAACTCGGGACGGAATTGCCGCCGAAGCTCGAGAAACACTTCCTTTTCCAATTGATCGAATCCGGCGGTGTCATCGGGGTCGAGCCGACCCAGACGTTCATGAATCAAGGCGCCGCCAATGTTGGAGGTCATGATCAGGATGGTGTTCGTGAAATCCACGGTGCGGCCATGGCCGTCGGTCAACCGTCCGTCATCCAGAACCTGCAGGAGGATGTTGAACACGTCGGGATGGGCTTTTTCGATCTCGTCGAACAGCAACACACTGTAGGGTTTGCGGCGAACGGCCTCGGTCAAATAGCCGCCCTCGTCATAACCGACGTATCCGGGAGGCGCCCCGACCAGGCGGCTGACGGCATGTTTTTCCATGAATTCGGACATGTCGATGCGGACCATGTTGTGTTCGTCGTCGAACAGAAACTCGGCCAGCGCCCGGGCTAGCTCGGTTTTCCCCACCCCGGTGGGACCGAGGAAGATGAAGGAGCCAATGGGACGGTTCGGATCCTGCAAGCCGGAACGGGAGCGGCGCACGGCGGCGGACACGGCTTCCACGGCCCGGTCCTGCCCGACCACGCGTTTGCGGAGATTTTCCTCGATGTTGCGAAGCTTCTCGCGCTCACCCTGCAATAATTTGCTGACCGGCACATGCGTCCACATGGAAACGATGTTGGCAATGTCCTCGGAGTCCACCTCCTGTTTGAGCATGCTTTTTTCCTTTTGGAAATCGGCCAGTTTCGCCTTGGCCGCCTCCAATTGCTTTTCGGTGGCGGGAATTTTGCCATAGAGAATTTCCGCGGCCCGGCTGTAATCGTTCTCCCGTTTGGCCTGGGCTTCTTGGGCCCGCAACAGGTCCAAGGCTTCGCCGAGGGAAGAGATGTCGCCGATCAGTTTCTTTTCCTGCTGCCAGTGGGCATTCATGCCGGCGCTGCGCTCCTTCAATTCCGCCAGTGACGCCTCCAGTTCCTGAAGACGACGCTTGGAATCGGGGTCTTTTTCCTTGCGCAAGGCCTCCCGCTCAATTTCCAATTGGGTCACCCGACGCTCGACTTCATCGATTTCCGTGGGCCGGGAATCGATTTCCATGCGAATCCGCGACGCGGCTTCGTCCACCAGGTCAATCGCCTTGTCGGGCAGAAAGCGGTCGGAAATGTAGCGGTGGGACAAGGTAGCCGCCGAAACCAAAGCGGCGTCCTGAATGCGCACGCCATGGTGAACTTCGTAGCGCTCCTTGAGTCCGCGCAGGATGCCGATGGTGTCTTCCACCGTCGGTTCGTCCACCAACACTTGCTGAAATCGGCGCTCCAGGGCCGGATCTTTTTCGATGTGCTTGCGGAATTCGTCCAAGGTGGTGGCGCCGATACAGCGCAACTGGCCCCGGGCCAGGGGAGGTTTGATCATGTTCGAGGCATCCACGGCCCCTTCCGCGCCTCCGGCGCCCACGAGGGTGTGCAGCTCATCGATAAACAGCACGATCTCGCCTTCCGCGTCCATCACTTCCTTGATAAAGGCCTTGAATCGGTCCTCGAATTCCCCGCGGTACTTCGCCCCGGCGAGCATGGACCCGATGTCAAGGGCGATGACCCGCTTGTCTTTCAAACTTTCGGGCACGTCTCCGGCGACGATGCGGAGGGCCAGACCTTCGGCAATCGCGGTCTTCCCCACCCCCGGCTCGCCGATGAGCACGGGATTGTTCTTGGTACGGCGGGACAAGACCTGCACAACCCGGCGGATTTCCGTGTCGCGGCCAATGACCGGATCAAGCTTCTGTTCCCGGGCGTCCCGTGTCAGGTCGCGCCCGTACTTTTCAAGCACATCGTATTTGTCTTCAGGATTGGGATCATTCACGCTTTGTTTTCCTCTCATGGATTGAATTGCGGATTCGACGGCGGCGGATTCCACGCCGTGACGGCGCAGACACTCGGGAACCGGCCCCGATTTTTGTTCCAAAATCGCCAGCAAAAGATGCTCGGTGCTCAAATATTGGTCTTTCATGCGGCGCATATGCTTTTCGGCCGCCGCCACGACTTCCCGCACGTCCCGGCCCATGCCCCGTTGCACGGAATCGCCCGCCACACGGGGAAGTCGTTTCAGTTCCCCCTTCAGGCTTTCCCGAAGTCCAGTCACATCCACTCCGGCGCGGGCCAGCACCGGAGTCACCAAGCCCTCCGGTTGTTCCAACAAGGCCAACAGCACGTGAACCAGCCCCAGCTCGGAATGTTCTTCCCGGCGGGCCATTTCCTGCGCGGCCGACAATGCGGCAACGGTTTTTTCAGTGAATTTTTCTGCATTCATCGCGAAGTCTCCTTCAATGGGTGCTTGTGATGCGCTCCTTTTGCTGGGGTATTTTCATGATTGTCATTCTACCACACTCTGACATGAAAATCCATAACATGTTGAAAGAAAGTTTACTGTGAACATCAAAATATTCAATATAGTGCCTCTTTGACACACCTATCCCTTAAATATCCCCCATTAGAAAGGGATCTTTCAAAAAGGAGTCAATATGTCGCATTTTCGTATTTTTCCGCGATCTGTCGATCAGCCAGAATCAGAAAATAGGGAAGGCCGAAGCCAGAGGCCGGTTCGACAATCCGGGCAGTGACAAACAAATCCCCGCCGATCCCTTCGGTGACCCGCTGATGGACTCAGAGGGGTGAAATCGGAAATTCAAAAATAGAAGTGGAGGTGATCCCTGCGGATGCTTCGCCGGACTGCGGATCAGCGGGTTTGCAACCCCCATTGCCATCTTCTCAAAAAACCCGCCGTACGCCTCTGGCGCAATGCCGGATTGACAATTGACGAGTTCGGATACAAGGTATGTACCATCCCGAGGCCGATCCTTTGGATGATGCGGATGAACGCTCCCCGTTCCTTTCGACTCTAAGCGTGATGATGATGAGATTCAACCCACTGATCCTATTTGCCTGTTTGCTTGCCGTTCCTCTCTTGGGGCCCGCGGCGCCCGCGGACGTCGAGGAGCGGCTACGCCGCGCGGAAGCGGATGTGCGCCTGGCCGAAGCGACGGAAAGACGGATTGCCGAACGCCTGGAAACCCTGGAGGCCGATCCGGAAACGGACCCGTCCGCCGTCCGGGCCATGGAAACGTACTTGCGCGAAGTGCGGGCCTTGCGGGAAACCCATCAACAAACCTTGACGGATTTGCGGGCGATGACCCACGAACCGGAAGAGCGGGTCATCCGCTGGGAAGTGTCCCTCGACCTCCCCGATGCGGAAGAAGAAGACGAAAGCCGGGACGAACTCGCGCGTCTCTCGGCTGAATTCCAAAACTCCTTGGATGCGTTCGATCAACTTCTGCACGATCATTTCGACAAATTGCGCCGCGCCATGGATCAACGCATCGACGCGGGCGGTGAAACCGCGACTCCCCGCGCCCGGGCGGCCGCGGATGCGGCGGCTCTCCTGCGCGACTTAGGTGTGGATCCGGGTGTGGATCCGGGCGTGGATCCGGGCAGGGGCGAACAAACCGGCGCGGAAGCCGGTGAAGTTCCTGAAACCACCGCGACCG
Organism: PVC group bacterium; assembly: GCA_003565815.1. Lineage (GTDB taxonomy): Bacteria > Verrucomicrobiota > Kiritimatiellia > SS1-B-03-39 > UBA6053 > PXAS01. The sequence continues at coordinate 2,517 of PXAS01000336.1, read as the reverse complement.
ATCCGGGTGGACGCGTGGGAACGCCCGCCTCCGAAACCGCCGGGGGCACCGTGCGCCAGGGTCAGGCGGGTGACCGTCCCCAACGTCAGGACGAAGACATCGTCGCCCGCCAACTTCGCGAAGCCGCTGAAAAAGAAACCGACCCAGAACTCCGGGAAAAACTGTGGAAAGAATACGAAGCCTATCTCGATGGTCGTTCCTGACCTGCATGCCCTTGTTGTTGCTTACGACGGGATGCCCCACTCCCCGCCGCGGCGGTAGCCTCGGCCCCACCCCCCTGCAAACGTCCCTGCAACCCTACGCCCCCGACGAACGTCTCAATGTCGGCATCGAAATTTTCGATCCGGGCAATACAAACCCCGCCGTCCTCACCGATCAACACAGCAACGCCGAAATCCGAAAAGCCGAAACGCACTTCATCCCCGTGCATTTGAAAAATACGTTGGATCAAAGCGGATATTGGGGGGAAGTCCGGGTCGTGCCCCCGGACGCCAAGGGAATGGATGTGATTGTCCGCGGGAAAATCTTGCATTCCAATGGGGAGCAATTGGCCCTGCAAATTGAGGTCAACGACAGCGAAGGCTACAACTGGTTCACCCGCACCTACCGGGAAAACGCCCAACAGGCCGCGTATCAAAAGGCCAGCGCCGGCACCAGCGATCCGTTTCAACACCTCTACAATGCCATTGCCAACGACATGGCCGCGGTCCGGCGGCGCATGGACGGATTTCAAGTGAAAACCCTCCGCCGCACCACGGAGATGCTCTTTGCCGCCGACCTGTTGCCCGAGGCGTTTGGCGAATACGTGCGCCAAACCCCGGATGGCAAAACCGAAGTGATCCGCCTCCCCGCCGAAAACGATCCCACCTGGTTGCGGGTGGAACAAATTTCCGCGCGCAATGAAATGTTTTTCGACGCATTGCACGCCACCTACGAACCGTTTTACATGCGCATGTGGAACTCCTATCTGGATTGGCGCCGGTTCAATCTCGTCGAACAATCCGCCATTCGCCGCGCCCGCAGTGACGGCATCCGGCAGGCCACCGCCGGCATCATCATGATTGCGGCCGCGATTTTGCTGGAGGTGCGGGACGTGGAACGTTCCAGCACCATGCGGGACGTGCTCATCATCGGCGGCACCCAAGTCGTGATCAACGGGGTCAATATTTCCCAGCGCACCGAACTGCACGAGGCCACCCTGCAGGAATTGGCGGAGTCTTTCGGCTCCGAAGCCGACACCGTGGTGGTGCGGCTCGAAGGCGAAACCGTCCCCCTCACCGGCTCGGTCCAGGAACAAATGGAACAGTGGCGGGAACTGCTCCGAAAACTTCATCTCGCCGAATCCGCCATGCCGGACGATCCCCCCGCCTCCCCCAATGTGCAACCCGATGCGGAACCCATTCCGGTGGACGAAAATTAATGGACGAAGATGATCTGAAGCCGGTGGACCTGAATCCTCCCCCGCCTCCCCAACGGGACCCCGGAAACGGCTGGGGTGCCAAAAGCGCTTGGATCGTGGCGATTCTGGTCCTTTTGTCAGGTCTCTCCGCCATCGTTTGGATCAGCCGTCGCGAACCGCCCCCCCTACCCCCGCCCACGCCAGTGCCCACACCCGAACCCAGCCCCACCCCGGTTCCGGAAGACCCCGCGTCTCTCTGGAATCAGGCATGGAACCATTATCTTCAAGGCGAATCGACCCGGGCCGTGTCCACGCTCTTGCAACTCCTGACCCTCGATCCCGATCACGCCGAAGCGGAGGCGCTGTTGCCGCGGGCCCGGGTGGCCGACCAAACCCGTGCGGCCCTGGAGGCGGCCCGGGCAAAACGGGAGGAACCCGCCATCGCCATGGCCGAAATCAACCGCGCCCATCAATTGGATCCCGCCTTTCCCGGGGTCGCGGAATTGCGCGCGGAAATTCAACGCGAGCTGGAGGATTTGGAAGTCGCCCAACTGAAACGCAAAATCCACGCGGCCATGGAGGCCCAACAATGGAACGCCGCGCGCGATTTTACGGAGCAGGCCCTGGTCTTCCGTCCGCAGGACGATGAACTTTTGGATCTGCAAGCCCGCATTGAAACGCGGCGCCGGGCCAATCGAGCCGACAGTCTGGTGTCCGAAGCCTTGGCATTCGAAGCCGCCGAAGACTGGGACCCAGCCCATGCCCGCTGGCGGGAAGCCCAATCCCTGCGACCGGACGACGCCGAAATCGAGGCTGGCGAAGCCCGTACCCTGTCCCACCGCATCCTCACCGAAAAACTACGCCGGGCCGAATCCAATCTTTCCGGCGCCTCCAGCCGAGCCCTTGCCGAAGAATTGCGGGGCATGTCGCTCGAAACACTGCCAACGGGCCTGGCGACACGGGCAAATGACTTTCTGGAACGCTGGGTATTGCAACATACCCCCGTCCCCGTGCGCATCCGCTCCGACGGCGAAACCGCGGTCACGATCCAAAGGGTCAAACGTTTCAACCCCTTCGTCGAAGAAGTCCACGCACTCCCGCCCGGCAATTATGTGGCC
>PXAS01000136.1 GCA_003565815.1 PVC group bacterium | reverse complement strand
GAGTTTTGCATGTTGGTGGTATTTTTTTCGATGAATGGACCAAAGCCGTCGTATGCGGGCTTCCCCGATACGACGGCTTTGGTATTTATGGGTTTATGCGAGGAGCAGTCGCATGGTTTCGAGGAAGGACATGCCCCGGATTTTGACGAAAAAGTCGACGGCGTTGCCGAACTCGCCGGTATCGGTGCGGATCCAGTAGTTCTCTTTTACGATGACGTTGCCGGGTTCGCCCACGAGGCGGTGGTTGCCGTCCTCGAGGGGTTGGAGGGTTTGACCCATGGCGGCGAGGAGGGGGGTGAGTTCGCGCCGGCGGGCGCGGCGGATGTCCGCCGCGTCCCAGCGCTTGAGGGGGTGTTTTTCAGTGGGAGGGGAGGTCACGTTCGGTTCTCCAGTGGGGTCACACAAAAAACCTTGATCATAGTCGTTACATTCAATATTCAAGCACAATGACTATCCTTATGACAGAAGCGACCCCGCCCGCAGTATTGGAAATCAAAAATTTACGGGTGCAATTTAAAACCGAGGCGGGTATCGTCACCGCCGTGGACGGCATCTCTTTGAAAATCGGACGGGGACGAATCCTGGGCCTGGTTGGCGAGAGTGGCTGCGGAAAAAGTGTAACCTCCATGTCCATTCTCCGCCTTATTCGCCCGCCGGGCACCATCAGTGGCGGCAGCATTCATCTTCGGGGAGCCCATGACGAGGACTCCGTGGAGGTGCTGGGTCTTTCCGAAAATGCAAAAGCCCTCTACGACGTGCGGGGCGGAGTGGCCAGCATGATTTTCCAGGAACCCATGACCGCGCTCAGTCCGGTGCATACGGTGGGAAATCAGGTCTGCGAGGCCATTCTGACCCATCAGAACGTGTCCAAGGCCGAGGCCGAGAAACTTGCGGTGGAAATGCTGACCAAGGTAGGCATTCCCAACCCCGCCGCCCGTTTGAAGCAGTATCCTTTCGAATTTTCCGGCGGCATGCGCCAGCGAGTGATGATTGCCATGGCCCTGGTCTGCAATCCCAGTCTGCTCATCGCCGACGAGCCCACCACTGCCCTCGATGTCACCATCCAGGCGCAGATCCTGCAACTGATTTGCAAAGTCCGCGACGATCTGGGCGCCGGGGTATTGCTAATCACCCACGACTTGGGAGTGGTTGCCCAAACCGCCGACGATGTGGCGGTGATGTACATGGGGCGTATCGTAGAGCAGGGCAGCGTACGTGACGTGTTGAAAACGCCGATTCACCCCTACTCCAAGGGCCTGTTGGCCTCCCTGCCAGGATTGAACACGGACGGACACCGCCTGAGTTCCATCAAGGGATCGGTCCCCGCCGCAGGCAAACTTCCACCCGGTTGTCCTTTTCATCCCCGCTGTCCCTATTTTAAACCCGGTGTCTGCGACGTGGGCGATCCCCCGCAATTGGACGCGCGCACGGAGCAGCATGCCGCCGCCTGCTTCCGCTGGCGTGAAATCGCCGCGGGAGAGGAGTCCCAATCATGACAACACCCACCGAAAAGACCGACTCCACGCCGCTGCTTTCGGTGCGGAATCTCTGCAAATACTTTCCGATTCACAGCCAGGGCTTGGTTCGAAGAAAAATCGGCGATGTCAAGGCCGTGAATGACATCAGTTTCGATGTCCACGCCGGCGAAACCCTTGGCATCGTCGGTGAAAGCGGATCGGGCAAAACCACCGCCGCCCGCGCGATTCTGCGGGCGATCACCCCCACCTCGGGCGAGGTGATTTTCCAACATGAGGGCCAAAAACTGAATTTGGCAGACCTCTCCGCCAAGGAATTGAAACCCCTGCGCCAGAGCATGCAAATGATTTTCCAGGACCCGTTCTCCTCCCTGAATCCCCGCATGACCGTGGGGGATATCGTGGGAGAACCTCTGGTGATTCATGAGCTGGCGAGTGGAAATGATCTTCGCGACAAGGTGGTGGAGGCCCTCACCCGGGTGGGATTGAAACCCGAGCACCGCACCCGCTATCCCCACGCCTTCAGCGGCGGACAGCGTCAGCGCATCGGTATCGCCCGGGCGCTGATCATGAATCCCTCCCTGGTCGTGGCCGACGAGGCGGTCTCCGCTCTGGACGTGTCCGTGCAGGCCCAGGTTATCAATCTGCTGGAGGACCTGCAGGAGGAACTCAACCTGACCTATTTGTTCATCGCCCACGACCTCAGCGTGGTCAAACACATCTGCGACCGCACTGCGGTGATGTACTGCGGGCGCATCGTGGAAATTGGCAACAGCGATAAAATGTACGACAAGCCCATTCACCCCTACACCCGCGCCCTCCTGGCGGCGGTGCCTTCGCCCGATCCGGATATCCGCCTGCGCCCGGCCGTGGCGGGCGAAACCGCCGACCCCGCGAACCCACCTGCCGGCTGCAGTTTTCATCCCCGCTGTCCCTTCGCCAAAAAAGGTCTTTGCGACGTGCCCGGCAAGCCCCCTCCACTGCGGGAAATCGAACCGGGCCGATGGGCGGCCTGTTACCGGGCCGAAGAAGTTATGGAGGAATCCTATGAGCGCATCTAAAACCACTTTGAGAGTCTTTCTTCTGATTCTGCTGGCCGCCGCCGGCATGACCCTGATGCTGGGTCTGTTGGCCTGGATGGCCCAGCCGGATTTGCACGCCCCGCCTCCCTCGTATTCTGACGCGGAGCGCGCTCAGGCGGAAGCGGCCCGGGACACCTCGTTTGATCCGGACCATCCACCCGCGCTGCACCGGGACGTGGATTATTCCGAGGGAACTGAAGGTGCCTGGTATCCGAAAGGCGAACCACCGTTGCTGGCCGACCTGGTCGAACAGGGCCGGCTCCCGCCGCTCATCGAGCGAATCGGCCCGGAACCGGTGGTGATGGATGGCGTGGACGGCATTGGAAACTATGGTGGAAGTTGGTACCGCATCGCGAATTCGGACGGGGATGTCGGGGTCATGACCTGGCGCATCGGCGGCGCCCGCCTGACCCGCTGGTCCCCGCTGGGCTATCCCATCAAACCCCATCTGGCCAAAAGCTGGGAGGTCTCCGAGGATCTGCGGGAATATACGGTGCATCTCCGCAAAGGGATGCGCTGGTCGGACGGTCACCCCTTCACCGCCCGGGATATTCTGTATTGGTGGGAACAGGAAATCCTCCATTTTGAATCAAACCCGGGTCAAATGCTCGTGCTGGGGCAACGGGGCGACATTGAAATGATCGACGAGCATACGGTTCTTTTCCGTTTCCCGGTCCCACACGGGCAATTTCCGGAGGTGATGGCCAAGGGGACGTTTTGGTCTCCGGAACATTACCTCCGCCCTTTCCATCCCGAAACAGGTGATTCTGAGAAAATCGCGCGGATGATCGCCGTGCAGAATGCGCCATCGGCCCGCACCGCCTATTTCCGGCTGAAGGATTTCCGAAATCCCGAGCTTCCCGCCATGGACCCTTGGATCATGCGGTCTCACCAGTCCTCCGCCCCCTATGCCTTCGTGCGGAATCCCTACTACCCCGTGGTGGACGCACAGGGGAATCAGCTCCCCTACATCGACCGGGTGGTGAACGATCTGCGCTCCGAGGACATGCTGGCGGTGACCGCCTCCGCCGGGGATATCACCATGCAAATGCGGCATCTGCGGTTTGAGGACCATACCCTCTTCATGGGAAACCGGGAAGCCGGGCAGTACGATGTCTACTTCTGGTTCCGCGGGGAACGCTCCAATTTCGTGGTTTTCCCAAACCTCAACCGTCGCGTCGATGCAGACAAACCGGAGACCGCCTGGAAACACAGGTACCTGAACAAAAAAGAATTCCGCCAAGCCCTGTCGCTGGCCATCAACCGCAAAGACATCATCCGGGCCGAATACAACAACCTCGTCGAACCCGCCCAGCTCGATCCGGGTCCCGAATCGCCCTTCCACCATCCCGAACTCGCCAACGCCTTCATCGAATATGATCCCGACCGCGCCAATGCCCTGCTGGATCAAATCGGCTTGATCCAGCGGGACGGCGAAGGCTACCGCACCTTCCCGGACGGAAGCCGGATGACCTTTTTCCTCAATGTCACCACGTTCACCGGCATCGGGCCCTCCCAATTTTTGATCGACGACTGGCGCGCGGTCGGCGTGCGGGTCATGACGCAACTGCTCTCCCGTAACCTCTGGCAGACCAAACAATCCTCACTGGAACACGATCTCTCGGTGTGGACGGGCGAGAGCGAATTTCTTCCGCTGACCGAACCCCGGAATTTCGTTCCCACTTCCGGACACTCCTTTTACGCTCCCGGCTTCGCCATGTGGTATGTTTTTGGAGGACTCGAAGGCTCCGAAGGGGTCAAAGACCGGCCGCAGGCGGTCGAACCTCCTGAAGACCATCCATTACGCACGTCACTGCATCTGCTGGGCGACGCCATGTCCGCCGCCACGCTCGAGGAGCAACAGCAAGCCTTCTCGAAAATATTGGATATCGCCGCGGAAAATCTCTGGTCCATCAACATCGCCACCCCAACCCCCCAACTGGTGGTGGTGAAACGGGGGCTGCGCAATGTCCCCCGAAACGCCATCACCGGCCATATTTTCAACACCCCGGCCAACGCGGGAACCGAGACGTATTTCTTCGAAAACCCCTCGGATACCGACAGCGCCAAAGCGCTCATCCAGCGGCTAATGGTGGAAGTGGATCCCGATCCGCGCCGGACGCTGCGGGAGGTGGCGAATGTCTCCACCGAGACCCGGTCGGCGGGGAATCGGGTGGGAGGCATCATTCGGTTTTTAATCACCGGCATTCTGCTGGTGGGCGCGGTGTTGGTCATGGTCCGCCATCCCTTTATCACCCGGCGGGTGGTCATCCTCATTCCCACCGTGTTCATCATGTCCGTGTGCGTGTTCACCATCATCGAACTTCCTCCGGGCGATTTCATCACCTCCCGCATCCAACAACTGGAAATGGAGGGCGACATCGCCGCGATTCAGCAGGCGGAGGAACTCCGGAATCTCTTCCATCTGGAGGAATCCGCCACCCTGCGCTATGTGCGCTGGATCGGACTCCCCTGGTTCATCAGTTTCGACTCCTCCGACCGCGGACTCCTGCAAGGGGATCTCGGCCGCAGCATGGAGGACGGGCAACGGGTGAACGAGGTGGTCGGCGACCGCATTATGCTCACCCTGCTCATTTCCCTGTTCACCCTGATCTTCACTTGGGTGGTGGCCATTCCCATCGGGCTCTACTCCGCGGTCAGGCAATACTCCATTGGCGATTACGTCTTCACGTTCTTTGGCTTCATCGGCATGTGTGTGCCGCCCATGCTGCTGGCCCTGGTGATGATGTATATCGGATCCTCCGTGCTCGGACTGCCGGTGGGAGGGCTGTTCTCACCCGAATACGCCATGCAGCCGCATTGGGACGCGGGCAAGCTCATTGATTTACTGCAGCACATCTGGATACCAGTGGTGGTGATCGGGGTCGCGGGCACCGCCGGCATGATCCGGGTGCTTCGGGCCAACATGCTCGACGAACTGGGAAAACCTTACGTCACCACCGCCCGGGCCAAGGGCGTGCGCCCCTTCAAACTGATCATGAAATACCCGTTGCGACTCGCCCTCAACCCGTTCATCTCCGGCATTGGCATGATTTTTCCCCAACTGGTGTCCGGCGGCGCCATTGTCGGCATCGTGCTCAGCCTCCCCACCGTCGGTCCGCTCCTCCTCGGCGCCCTGCAGGCCCAGAACATGTATCTGGCCGGTTCCATGCTCATGGTGCTCAGCCTGCTTACGGTGTTTGGAACCCTGGTCAGCGACCTCTTATTGATGTGGGTGGATCCGCGAATCCGAATCGGCGGAAAAGGAGGCAAGTCATGAAAAGGCTTCTCCCCCTCCTCCGCCGCGAACATAACGACGCGAACCCCGAAATCGCCAAATCGGAAGCGGTCCCCGGCGAACTGTCACAATGGCAGTTGATCCGCAGACGTTTTATGCGTCACAAGCTCGCGGTCTTCGCGTTGTTTGTTCTGGTGGTCTTTTATCTGATAACCGCCTTTGCCGAATTTGTCGCCCCGCACGACACTCAGTGGCGGGATTTGGATTACATGTTCGCGCCTCCGCAAATTCCGAAAGTCAGCTTCCGTCACGGACTGCATACCGATGCCTTGGTGCCCGCCCACGACCCGATCACCCTGCAGAAGGGCTATCGGGCCTCGGACCTGAAAGTGCCCCTTGGATTTTTTGTCAAAGGCGAACCCTACCGCTTTTTGGGGATGATCCCCATGGAACGGCGGCTGTTCGGCATCGATCACACCCGAGTAGGTGAAGACGGGTATGTTCCCACTGCGGAGAATCACCCGGAGGGCATCGCTCCGAGCTTTTATTTCCTCGGCGCGGACAAGTATGGACGCGACCTGTTCAGTCGGCTCATCTTCGGATCCCGCATCTCCCTGTCCATCGGCATGTTGGCGGTGCTGGTGTCGGTAACCCTGGGCATCATCATCGGGGGCATCTCCGGTTATGTGGGCGGACTCACCGACGACTTGATTCAGCGCTTTATGGAAATCCTGCGTTCGTTTCCCCAAATCCCCCTGTGGATCGCCCTGGGCGCGTTGCTGCCCGCTGACTGGTCGCAGGTGGGGATTTACCTGGGCATCACCGTGGTGCTCAGTCTGCTCGGCTGGACCGGACTGGCCAGGGCGGTACGCGGGAAAATCATGGCCTTGCGGGAAGAAGAGTACGCCGTGGCCGCCCGACTGCTAGGCGCCGGCCACAAACGGGTGCTGTTTAAACACCTGGTCCCCGGCTTCACCAGCCACATTATCGTTTCGCTGAGTTTAAGTGTGCCGGGCATGATCCTGGGAGAGACCGCCCTCAGCTTCCTCGGACTCGGCCTGCGGCCTCCGGTCGTAAGCTGGGGCGTGATGCTGCAGGACTGCATGCACATGCAGACCGTCGCCCACTATCCATGGCTCCTCATGCCCGTGGCCTTCATCGTCACCGCCGTCCTCGCCTTCAATTACGTCGGCGACGGCATCCGCGACGCCGCCGATCCCTATTCGTCGAAATAGGGAATATAGCAACAGGTAATTTGCACATTTGAGTCAGATTGGGTTGGTGAGCTATATTTGTGCTGAGGATTCCGGCGCAGGATGCGCCGCCCCCAAGGTTTTCGATGCGCCGTCCCTCTGCTTGACCAGTCTTTTATACACATCAGTTCAAAATATTCATGGTGAAATTCAAGAGAGATTTCTTCTCGACGAAACTCTTTGCTGACGCGATCACCAATTTTTAAATTTTCCCAAATTTCATCTTGTCCCGGTATATCCAATTTGATCACTTTTCCATCGACTGTCTCCAATTCCAGTCTCGGATAATTATGATTGGAGGATCTTGCTTTGTTGATTACCACGGCATTTTCGAATGAATATGATATAAGGCGTTCAGTTCCTTGCCGAACTGTAAAACACCAAAAGATTGTGAATAACAAAAATAGCAATGAAAAAATATACACAAAACTGAGTCTGGTGTTCCCAGACTTAACCGTATGTAAATAATTTTTATCCGCAGACAATAACAAAGCCAAAATCATTGAAAAACCCAAACCGTATGCTGTCCCGGTATAAGGCCAGTTTTCAACATACGGTAATTGTAGGGAAAAGTGTGTTGATACGAATAACACCAAAGGGAAGAGTATAAACACGAGAAGAAAATGCTTCATTTTAATTGAGTGTAGCGTGGTAATTGCGGGGTCGAAGGCCCAAAAGTCGAAGTCGTTTTGGTCAATTTTATAAAAATCATTGATAGATCATCCAAATAAAGAACAGGGATATCATCAGGCATAAGACCACCATAATCCAAGTGTTTCGTAAGCCTTCCCGCCTACATTTATTGCAACAAAACCGATTGGAGGCCTTGTTCCAAGGCCATGGCTTGTCATGTTCCATAATGTCTAAAAAACGGCCGCATTCTGTATTAAATATTTTACCACATTGAAAACACTTAAATGCGTTCTCTGGGGGCTGGATTTCAACTTTGGTAGATGGTTTTATCATGTGGAAAGGGTTTAAAGTCAAGTAAATCTGACCAAGCCAGGAGGCTCGCTTGGCACTATTGTTTAAGGAGGGACGTTTGAAAACGGCACGGCATCCCATTTGTGCAAAACCTCTTTTTTGTATACATATTCATCCATTCCTTGTGTAGTACAAGCTGGAAATGATGATAAAACCGAGGCAACTTGCAATGGCTCCGCCGTGCAAAATGGCTCTAAGAGGTTGTTCCCGAGGGGAGGTTTTTATAAAAACAGGACTCCCATGACCCACTGTATAATATTTGGCCCATTCAGGCGGAGGATGCCGCTCCAATATTTCAGGATAATATATATCCGACTGAGGGATCGGCGTCGATAGCGCCCATGGAACGAAGGTGAAAAACAGCGGGAACATTAACATGGCTATTAGAAGTTGAAGTATGGAAATAATACGTTTTGTTTTCATTTTTTTTAACGCTTAGCGAACCGGACCCAAAGGGATCGGAGTCGTATTTTTGGTGGATAATGTATTGGTTGATGTAGTTTATGGAATCTTATCAAATTTTACTTCCACGGTCGTTAAAGCCTTTTGTAAATCAATACAAAGCGCATTTCCCTAGTTAGCTTCAAATCGTCCATGGCGGTTATAGAATTCTAGCACTATGCCGTCACCTTTCTTGTATACATTTTATTTACGCTCATTCCTTTACTTGATTCAAATGGTCTGATTACAGTAATAAGCTCAAGACGAATACCAGCATAAGCGTTGCGATCAAGGTTGAGGCGATTATCAGGGCTGTGAAGCGCCATTGTGAGATGCCATAAACAGTTCGGTATGGTTCGATACTACAACTAGTTTTTTTTAAAAAACCCCTTTTACGGTAAAAGCGCAACCGATATTCATCGAATTTTTCCAGTAATATCCAACCGTTTTGAGATTCTTCCTCGATGACAATTTTCATCACTTCTGGTTTTCCGAATGCTCCTGTCATGCAGCGAAGAATTTTGAATTCCAGATCTTGCGAATGTGCCTCCTCGGTATACCGTATTTCCTCCTCTTGCTTTTGCTGTTCTTTGACTGCTGCAATAATGGCTCCTGTTGACATGGCTTTTCCTCTATCGATATGTTTTGATTCTAAAATCCGAATACTATTTCACTTCTTCCAAAACCCCGGGGAAAAGAGCACCAAAACCGTAAACAGTTCCAAACGGCCCAGGAGCATGGCGAAAGACAGCAGGATTTTGCCCGGCCAGGGAATGCTTGCGAAATTCGCGGTGGGGCCGACGGCGGAGAAACCGGGACCGACATTGCTCATACAGGCAATGACGGACGAGGCCGCGGTCTGCAGGTCGGGGGTGAACAGGGTCATCAACAGGGTGAAGACAATGAAAATCATGAAAAAACAAAGATAAAAGGCGGAGATGGCGGAGACGATGTTGCTTTGCACCGTTTGTTGGCCCATACGGATTTTCAAGACCGCCTGGGGTTGCATAAAGAGGCGGATTTGCCGTCCGCATTCCTTGAGTACCACCAGGGTGCGCATTAGTTTGATGCCCCCGGAGGTGGAGCCGGCACAGCTTCCGCTAAACAACAGGATGAAAAGCAATGTTTTGCTGAAAAGCGGCCACAGGTCGTAATCTTCCGTGGCATATCCCGTGGTGGTCAGAATGGTGCAAACCTGGAACACGGAAGCTTGCAGCGCCTGGCCCCATTCAGTGAAGATCCCGTTGAAAATCAAATCCAGAAAAATGCAAGCGGTGGCGACAAAGATGATGGACACATAGACTTTCCATTCGGTGGATCGCCAATAGGATTTGAAGTCCCCGCGAAGGGCCCGGTAATGCAAGGAGAAATTCATACCCGCGGCAATCATGAAAAATGTAATGATGAGATGAATCGCCGGGGAGTCGAAGTGGGCGATACTGGCATTATAAGGGCTGAATCCACCGCCGGGCATGGTGGTAAAGGCGTGGTTGATCGCATCAAAAAACGTCATGCCCGCGAACATGAGGGCGACGGTTTCCAGAAAAGTCAGCAACACATAAACGCCGTAAAGCAATTTGGCGGTGTTGGCGATCCGGGGGGTGAGGCGGTCCTTGCTGGGGCCCGGCATTTCCGCCCGGTAAAGCTGCATGCCGCCGACCCCGAGGAACGGAAGAATGGCCACGCACATGAGCAGGACCCCCATGCCCCCCATCCATTGGGTCATGCTCCGCCAGAAAATCACCCCGCGTGGCAGGATTTCGATGTCGGTGATGATGGTGGACCCGGTGGTGGTGAAGCCGCTCATGGTTTCGAAAAGGGCGTCGACGGGGTTGGGAATGACGCCGGTGATGAGGTAGGGCAGGGCTCCGGCATGGGCGAGAATCAACCAGCCCAGGGTGACGATGGCAAACCCGTCTTTCCGGCTGAGATCCGAGGCCCCGCGGGTGAGCCACAGGGTGAGCAGGCCGGGGAAGAGCACGATCAAGGCCGAGAGGAGCATTTTCGCGACCACGGCCCCGTCATCCCCCCAGCCCCATCCCGCCAGTCCGCTCAGGGCGATGGCGCCGGAAAGAAAAAGAATCAGGTAGGAAATGAGGTGAAAAACGCTGCGGAAATTCATGGGGTGGGCTCCCGTCAGGATACGATGTCGTCCAGCTTGCGCAGATATTTGGGCAGTCCGTAAATCAAAACCCGGTCCCCGACGGAAATGGCGACTTCACCGGTGGCCACGCGCAGGAGCTTGTCACTGAGCACGGTGCTGATGATACAGCCTCTGGGCAGCTTGATCTGCATCACTTTACGGTTGGCCCAGGGATGGTTTTCCCCAATGGTGACTTCCATGATCTCCCCGGGGATTTTCTGAAGCATGCGGTCCCGGCGGACATTGTTGCCGCGCACGAAATGGTAAATGGAATTGATGAGACTGCTGTGGGGGCTGACGAGCCGGTCCACCAGGGACAGGGAATTGACAATGGGATGGTAGCTGTGCTTGTCCACCCGGGCAATGGTGAAGTGTGCCCCCATTTTTTCGGCCACCAGACAGGACATGATGTTGTTTTCATCGTCACCGGTCACGGCCGCGAAAGCGGTTTGGGCATTGATGCCCAGCTCTTCCATCAATTCCTGGTTGAGGGAACTGCCATTGATAATCAGGGTACGTTCAAGGTTTTCGGAACAATACTCCGCCCGTTCCGTGTTTTCCTCCACCAGGGTGATGTCCAGGGGCGTTTTGCCCAGCAGCATGGCCAGTTGCATGCCCAATTCCCCGCCGCCGGCAATCACGAGCCGGGAATAGCCGGTTTCGCTGGGTTGCATGGTTTTCAGAAAGTTTGTCACCGGACCGGGTTCGCCGATGACATAGGCGAGGTCGCCCACTTGAAATTGGGTTTCGCCCCGAGGAACGCGAACCCTGTCGCCGCGGAGATAGGCCACGAAACGGATGGTGGACAGCAATTCGTGTTGGGGATGGTCCTTGAGCGGGCACATGATCAGGGGGCTGTCGGTGGGCACGAGAAACCCCGCGCAAATGATACGGCCATCCAAGAGATCCACCGCCTCCTGGGCACCCGGAATGCGAAGAATGTTGTAGAGGTCCTTGGCGCATTCCTGCTGTTGGTTCACCACCAGATCAATGCCAAGCTGCCCGAGGTTGAAATGTCCCTTGGCGTTGGTGTAGGTGGGGTTGCTGACCCGGGCGATTTTTTTGGGGACCCCGGAAATATGCGCCAGCGCACAGGCCAGAATATTCACCGACTCCCGGTCGGTGACCGCAACCACCATATCGCTTTTGGAAATGCCGGCCTGATCCAGAATTCTCGGATCGGTGGCGTCCCCGTGAATGGTGAGCAGATCCAAATGGGTTTCCACGCGTTCCAGCGCCTGGAGGTTTTTGTCGATAAGGGTGACATCCTGGTTGTCGGCGCATAATCTGGAGGCCAACATATGGCCGGACGTCCCCGCGCCTAGTATCAAAATCCGCATCGTATTTCCCGTCGGGGTTGTAAGGTGATTGCCGGCATGATTGGGAAGGGGAAAAAATGGCGGAGAGGAAGGGATTCGAACCCTCGGTACGCTGTTAGGCGTACACCTGATTAGCAATCAAGCGCTTTAGACCACTCAGCCACCTCTCCGCGAAAATTGTGATTGTGTCTATATCCCAAACCTCACCGGGTTTGCAAGCGTGGAGTTCAAGATATTTTCGGAAATTACCGTTCGTGGGGCAACAGCTCGCCGCCAATGATCGAGGCGCCGCCATCGACATAAATGGTTTGGCCGGTGATTTGTTTGGCGTAGGGGCTCAGCAGAAATGAAACCGCGCCGGCAACTTCCTGTTGCGCGTTCTTGGGATCCCAGTTGAGGGGGCTGGATTTGGCCCAGGTCTGTCCCAGCTCTTCGAATCCGGGAATGTGCTTGGCGGCAATGGTGAACACCGGCCCGGCGGAAACCGCGTTCACGCGGATGTTTTCCTTGCCGTGTCGACGGGCCAGACCGCGCACCACCGCTTCCAGGGCGGCCTTGTTGACGCCCATCCAATTGTAAAACGCGAAAGCGCGCTCGGAGGCAAAGGTCAGGGTGACGATCCCGCCGCCCGCAGTCATTTTCGGTTGCGCGTATTTGGTGACCGTGGCCAGGGACACGGCGCTGATTTGGAACCCGAGCTTCAGATCCTCGTAGGCATCGGTATGAAATTCAGGACCCAGGCAGGTTTTGGGATTGCTGTAGGCAATGGAATGGACGAGGCCCGCCACGGGGCCTTCGATCCCCTCGAAAAGGGCTTCGACTTCTTCGTCCTTGGTAATGTCGCAGAAGCGGATGTCCAAATCCGCCCGGTCCTCGTCGCTGAGCTTTTTGCTGCGGTCGAAGAAAATCTTTTTCATGCGCTCGCTCTGCACGGTGTAGATCACCTTGCCGCCGAACGCCTGGATTTGTTTGCCGATGGCGAAAGCAATGGAGTCCGCGTCCAGCAGTCCCATCACCACAAAAGTTTTTCCGGTTTCAATCATTCAATAGGTCCTCATGTTAGCGTTTCACGTCCCGTCGCGCGGGTGAAAACGTCCCTATGCACAATTTTCGACGGGTTGACAAGCCAAACGTGGTTCTGCATGAATCCCCCCGGACCCCAAGTGCGCTTCTTGCGGCCCACGGATCGGCAGAAACGTAGATCGACAGTTCCTTGCCGATACCCTTCCGATAAGGAACCACGGATTCTCACGGATTTTGATGGGGGCAGTCCCTTGCCGATACCCTGTCGATAAGGAACCACGGATGCACACGGATTCTCACGGATTTTGATGGGGAAACAACCACTGAGAACACTGATGGGCACTGATGCTTGGGTTGGGGATGGGTTGTGGAAAAACAACCACGGATTTTCAAGGATTTTTTTTGGGGGGGCTGAGTAAATCATTACTCTGTCTCAAAGTCCCTGGCGATCTTGATCGGAGAAGAAGAAATGACAAATTCAGGCGTCACTACCTCAGAAGTTGTTGGAACTGTTGCCAGCGGGAGATGTCGATGAAGCGGGGGTCTTCCCGCAGGCGGTTTTGGGTGCCAAAGCGATCCCGGCGCATGGCTTCGAGCAGGTAGTCGAAGGTCTGCTGGAAGTCTTCGTCGGAAAGGGCCATGGCCGCGAGGTCGAGGACGGGTCTGATTTCTTCGGGCCGACTGCGGGCCCAGGCGACGAGGGCGCGTTGATAGTAGGTTCGGTTTTGGTGTTCCCGCATCAGCGCGGCGATGACAGGATAAAACTCGGGGTCGAGTCCGTTGATGCCGAGGAGGAGTTCGACCGCGTTTTCCATGGGTTGGATTAACTCCAGTTGTCCGTAAAGGTGAACCAGTTCCAGGGTGAGATTGGCTCCGGGTCTTTCGTCCCAGGCTTGTTCGGTGGCTTGCAGGCGTTCGTGGACGTTCCGGAGTTGGGCCAGCCGGCGGGAATATTGTCGTATCCATGCCGAGGTGGCTTCAAAAGCCGCATGACGGGAAACCACGGCGGCGGCTTCGTCGAAGCGCAATTGGCGCTCGTACATGCGGGCGAGGCGGTCGGCGATTTCGGGACTGCGGGGGAAAAGGCGTTCCGCCTGCAGGTAGGCGGCCTCGGCTTCGGCGTCGTGGCCTTGCTCGGCGTAAACCCCGGCGATGTTGCCGCGGAGTTTGGAGAAAATTTTCCGGGCCATGAGGTCACGAGAGAAGGTTTGCTTCCGTTCGGAAGCGGGCAGATGGGTTTCCAGAAGCGTTTCCATGTACCAGGTCCAGAATTCCCGGTCGCGCCGCAGGTCTTCGTCGGTGAGCCGCACGGTTTCCGTTTCCAGCTTGAGGACGAGGCCGTGGGGGCGCAGGCGGGGCATCATCCAGGGAATGGGGTAAGATTCCTCGACGTACACGGCGTGGGCGTGTTGATTGCGCTCGGCAATGGTGCGGGCGAGGTGGAAGTTGATGAAATTGACTTGTTCCACGCCCCGCACGGAGAGGTTGTCGCCGCTTTCCATGAGACCGGCGAAATCCGCGGGATCCCAAATCCGCACGTGGTGGGCATAGGCACGGAAGGCGAGGCTGTTGTCGAGGGCGGAGGGGATGAAAATGTCATCCCCATACAGATCCCGCATGGAATTCAGATAGGTGGCGTCGGCGAGAGCGTTTTGGGTGAGCAAAAACAAGTCCGGGCGCATGTAGGCGCTGAAAAGCATGTAGGTGGGCACGAAACGTCCGGGATCGGTGCCGCCGAAGAGGATGGCGTTTTGCGCCATTTCGGGGGGGTAATCGAGATCGGGGGGGAGTCGATGAAGGCCGCGCAGGGCGGCGGCCTGTTTTTCCCGGGGGAGGGCGCGGAAGGCACCGAGCTTGGCGTATTCTTCGAGTTGGCGGCGGTGGGTGTCGGTGAGATCGGGCAGATTGTCGAGGACGATGCGGCGGAATTCCCGGAGCGGCAGGGGGCCGTCCCCGGCAATGGACGCGGCGCGTTCGAGGGTTTCGGCGGGGAGGGCGCGGGCCTGGAGTTGTGCGAGCGCCCAGGGGGTGAGTCGGGTTTCGGGGTTGTCGTGGAGGGACAATTCATCGAGGAGAATGCCGTTCATGCCTCGAAGAATATGGTTGCCAAAGCGCCATCCGAAATCGTGTCCCCGCTGATTGGAACTGCCGAGAAACTCGATGTGCCGGGGATCCCGGGCGTCTTTGTGCAGGGGAAAAACCAGAAAGAGCAGGAAAAGCAGGCCGCCTCCGACGCGCAAGAGCATGGTTTTGGGCAGGAGCGCATAGAGCCACAAGAGGAGGAAAAATCCCCCCATGGCCATCCACAGGGCATAAAAGACATGGGCCTGGACGTATTGCACCCGTTTGACGAAGAGGTCGTTGTGATTGAGGTCGGGCCACTGAATGATGAGAAACACCACGGTGAGGAAAAACATGGCGATGAGGGTGCATTGAAACCAGGCGCGGTTCCGGGCATCCAGCCGGTTGAAGCACAGAAGGGGGAGAAGGCCCAACAGGGCCAGGGGAATGTTGCGTTCCGGTGGCGGCGGCTCCCGCCCATCGGGGTCGGGGGGATGGCGGGGAAATTGCCAACTGAATTGGCTGGCCATGGAGGTTTTCCAGGCGGGATTGTGAAAGTAGGCGCCCAATTGTTGCATGAAATGCGTGCGTTGGGCATGGTGAAGGCGCAATGCGCGTTGGCGCTCCGCCCCATTGTCCGCCCGAAGCATGTCCACGGTGGGCTTCATGGACATGTCCCGGGCAATGGCGCGAAAATTGTCGGCCATCTCGAACTGTGCGTATTGTCCGCGGGTCACGGCCCGGAAGAAGCCCTGGGGGGTGCGGGCGTAGCCCCAGTTCATGGGCGGATTCTGTTCGGAGGCGATGGGCATGAACAAGTGGAAGCCGAGGCCGAGGGCGCCCAAAAACAGGACCATGAGCATTTTTTGCAGGCCGGGCAGGGTTTTGCCCGGAGAGAAAATGACGACCAGGGAAAAGATCACGGCCAATCCGGCAAGGCGCAAAAAGAAGTTCATGGCCTCGGGGTCATCGATTTGCGCGTATTGCCAGGCCTTGTAGGTCAAGAACAGTCCGATCAAGACGCCGCCAAGAAAGAGTCCGGCTTTGAGAATGGTTTTTCGTCCCGAGGCGGCCACCCCGGCGATGAGAAAAAAGACCAGGAACAGAAGCGCCTGGTGATTGGTCAGCCCCAGGGCGAAAAAAAACGCGATCAGGTAAAGGGTGCGGTCATGGGGGCGGTGAATATATTGAAAGACCAACAGCATGATGAGGGCGATGAAAAACGCGTTGAGGCTGTAGGCTTCGATAATGACGGATTGCGACCACATCAAGGGGGTGAACGCGAGCAGCACGCCCCCGCCCATGGCGCAGAGCACATCCAGCCCGGCGGTGCGCACGGCCAGGGGCAGTCCTTCTTTTCCAGCGGTCAGGCCCAGCAGGGTGTCGCCAAGTCCAAACAGAACCATGACCGCGAGGATGAATGCCAGCGCCAGGGGGAGGACCAAAAACGGGGAGGGGACGGTCACATGCGACCAGGCGAAAAAATATGCGGTGGCGGAAATGCAGGCGCCCATCAGGACGGGGCCCGAATTTTCGGGGGCGGGAAGGAAGCGATGGCGCCAAGCGGGGAGTTTGTCCGTTGGCGGCAAACTCCGTAACAGGGTCAGCAAGGCAAAACCGGGGAGAAGCCATGGCAAGATGGCTTTGCCGACCCCGGGTGTGGCGTGAAGGAGCAGGGATAGGAGAAGACCCGTTCCAAGGCCGAGGAGCCAGGCCGGGGCCCGGGTGCGCAAACGGCTGCGACCGGGGGTCAGCCCCTCGGAAATCATGCGCAGGGATTTGCACAGGAGCATGGACAAGAGGCCGCAGGCGAGGGCGCCGAAAAAAGCGCTGCAGAAGGCCACCCCCCAAGCCGGGTTGGGGTGGCCGCGGAAATGAACGGCATGGAAGATCCACTGGAAAAACCAGGCGAAAAAAGTCCAGAGGGGATATCCCGGCGGATGCGGCACGCCCATCCAGTCCGCCGCCACCGCGAATTCCCCGGCATCCTCCAGGGTGACGGAGGGGGGAAGGCTCCAAACGTAAACGGCGAGGACGGCGACAAAGGTCAGCCCGAAGGCCACGAAATCGCGTCGCGCCCAAAAAGCGCGGGGCGGGGAGGGGGGGGGCTGACCCGAAGCGCTCATTTTTTGGCGGACAACACGTTACGTCACTTCAGGGGGTGTTCGTTCAAGCGGCGAATCGCAAAAATGGAGCGAACAAAAGTGATGCAACCGAAAATCATGACGAAACCGTAACCGATCACATGTCCGCGGCTCATTTCCGGGGCGCCTTCCGAAGGGGCGCGCAAGGCATTGAGGCGGTTCATGGCGAAGAGGGCCAGAATGGCCGAGAGCACGGAAATGACCATGAGGAGTGTTTTGCGTTTTTTGGAATCGAGTTTCATGAGGGTTCCTTAATAAAGGGGCAATAGAAAACCGGTGAGAATGCCCACGGCCATGCCGGCGAAAACTTCCAGGCGGGTGTGGCCGAGGAGTTCGGCCAGTTTTTGTTGGGAAAGATGATGCTGGTGCAGCAGTTCGTCCACGATTTGGTTGAGGATTTTGGCCTGCTCGCCGGCGGCGCGGCGCACGCTCTGGGCATCGAACATGACGATGACCGCGAACAGAAGCGCCACGCCGAACACCGGCGAGGCCACGCCGGTACTGCGGCCCACGCTGGTGGCCAGGGCGCAGACGCTGGCGGAATGCGCCGAGGGCATGCCGCCGGTACTCACGAAGTACGTGAAGTCCAGCTTGCGGTGCTTCACCCATTCGGTGGAGAATTTGATGAACTGGGCAATCAGCCACGCCAAAAGCGCGGCCATGACGGCATGGTTGCGGTGAATCATCTAACGTTTCACCCGGGCGTTGCCCTTCCAAATGCTCCACACCTGGTCTTCATCTGCGGGTTGGCCGTAATCGGTCAGCAAGGTGGCCGCCAAAGCGCCGCTGGCCCAGCCGAATTGGATCCATTTTTCGGGTTCCCAGCCGCGGAGGATGCCGTACAACATGCCGCCGACAAAGCCGTCGCCGCCGCCAATGCGGTCTTGCACGAAGATTTCACGGGGTTCGACCACGTGCCAGTCGTTGCCCACCGCCATGATGCCGCCCCAAAGATGGGTGCCCACGCTCACGACTTCGCGGAGGGTGGTGGCGAAGACGCGGGTGTTGGGATAGGTGGACTGCGCATTGCGGATCATCCCTTTGAAGCTCTCGATTTTTTCGGCCAGGCCTTCGCCGCCCGCTTCCGGACCTTCGACGCCCAGGCATAATTGGAAATCCTCCTCGTTGCCGATGAGAATGTCGGTCACGCCCGCGATTTCGTGGAAAATGCCGCGCAATTCTTCCTCGCGTCCCGCCCAGAAAGAAGCGCGGTGATTGAGGTCGAAAGAAATCAGGGTGCCGTGTTTTTTTGCGGCCCGGGCGATTTCGAGGCAAAACTGCCCGGTTTCCGGGGAGAGGGCGGCAATGAGGCCGGACAAATGCACGATTTGCACGCCTTCCTCTCCGAAAATGCGTTCCAGGTCAAAATCCGAGGCTTTGAGGGTTCGTCCGACTTCGCCGGCGCGGTCATTGTGAACCCGGGGACCGCGGGATCCGCTCCCGGAGTCGGCCAGATTGAACTGATGTCGATAACCCCAGGGA
The DNA here is from genome assembly GCA_003565815.1 of PVC group bacterium. GTDB lineage: Bacteria > Verrucomicrobiota > Kiritimatiellia > SS1-B-03-39 > UBA6053 > PXAS01. Next base: position 746 of record PXAS01000136.1, on the reverse strand, counting down.
TCGCCTTGGGGAACGGAAGGACCTTCCACGGTGATGTGACGGGAAGCGAGGTTGTCGAGAATCAGGCGGGAAACGGGGCTGCCTTCGACGAATTTGCTCAGGACTTTGACGGGAAGACCGAGATAGGAAGACACGCTGACCACGTTGGTTTCAGCGCTGGTGACCTGCAATTGCAGGGTGGTGGCGGTATGGAAGGGTTGTCCGTCCGGCGGGGTGAGTCGCACCCCCATGCTGGTGGCGGTACTCAGGGCGAATTTTGCGTCTTTGCGTAAGGATAAGGTCATGAAATCAAAAAAGGGTTTGATGTTGAGGGGGAATCATGGACTTCTATGTAAAATTTTGGGGCGGATTCCAAGTTCAAAGCGGGAAAATCCATTGTCCACGCATGTCGCCCTCCTCATGCGCCCACGGATGAGTAACCGTAGATCGGCAGTCCCTTGCCGATAACCTGCCGATGAGGAACCACGGATCTTCACGGATCTTGATGGGAAAAACAACCACTGAAAACACTGATGGGCACTGATGGGCACTGATCTTGGGTTGGGGATGGGTTTTGGGGAAAACAACCACGGATCTTCACGGATTTTCACGGATGTTTTTGGGGGGTAGCTGGGTAAAGTATTAACTGTTAAAGCGTTCCCAGTCCCGGCTTCAGGGCCTGTTGATTTATTCAACCACTGAGCACACTGATATGCACTGATGTAGAGTGACAGGTAATAATTAACCATTAATATTTTATTATCAGT
>PXAS01000313.1 GCA_003565815.1 PVC group bacterium | reverse complement strand
TGGAATCAGACCCTGGGCCCCCACGCGCATCTCCATGTGCTCATTCCCGCGGGGGCGCTGGGCGCCGAGGGAAAATCCTATCGCCGCGCGGGCAAGGGAAAATGGCTTTTTCCCGTGCGGGCCCTTTCCCGGGTGTACCGGGCGGTTTTCCTCAAAGGCCTGACACGCTTGCAACGCAAAGGCATGCTTGAATTCCATGGCAAACTCGAAGGCCTGCGCGAACCCGTAGCCTTCAAGAGCCTGATGGATCCCCTATATCAAAAAGAGTGGGTGGTCTTTGCCAAACGACCTTTCGCGGGCCCCCGCCAAATACTCGCCTATCTGGGCCGCTACACCCACAAGGTCGGCATCTCCAACCAGCGGGTCTTGGAAGTGACGAATGAAACGGTTACCTTCAGCCACCGCGATCCCAAAGACCCTGCCCGAAAGAAAATCCTCACCCTCCGGGGGCCGGAGTTCCTCCGGCGCTACTTGCATCCAACACAAGAGGTGATCCATCCAACTGGGCAGGCCCCATGAGACGGCGTTGGGAGTCTGAAATATACGAAACATACACAGGCGAACCCCCGGGTTCCGTCGCGCAGCCATTTGCCCCTGTGCTCCGAAATCCTTCCAAATGGAGCCTTTTTTGTTTCGTTCACCCGCCGAAATCTTGCAGAGGGAACCACGAATCACGCCACCGACCCATGCATGAAGCTCCCGGCGGCATGCGAAGAGCCTTCGGTGAGCGTTACTTTCCCCATAGATCCCACCGGCTAAGTCCAACAAGGTTTTAAACAAATTCGCAGCTTTTCCGGGGTTCGAACGCCTTCATGCTTGCCAAACCGCATCTCCATGCGCTAGCTTCTCTTGTATGCAAAATCGCTTAAAACCCTGAATGTTGTCGAAGTTGAAATGCGCATATACCGAACCAATCCAGTTCTGGCTATGATTACGAAAAACGTGATCGGTGCGGAAATACATAGATCAGGTATCTTGGTCCTCGCTCATCTGAGGATGTCGCGGATTGCTTTTAGAATCCTGATGTGGAGTGCTTTCTATCTGGCATTCTGGTTAAGCAATTCAACTTACGGTTGGGGCTGGACACACTCACCAGATCCTGGTCTGAATTTTGGATTGAGCTTTATCTACTTTGGTTACGTAGCCGCATCAGGAATCATTCTTGCCAAGGATGCAAAGGGGCTTGGAAGAGGTTTGAAAAGAGGTTTTATGATCGTAGGAAGCCTGTTAGCGGTTTTAGCTGTCTACTTTGGATTGCATTCCCTCGTATTGCAGAGGACCTCTGTGCACAATCAAACCCCGTATCACCAAGTCGTGATTGGTATTCAATTCGCAATTCTCACGTTCATCGTGACCATGAAAATCATCGAAGAACGTCTGAGGGAGCCCTACTGTTAAAACAACATATGAACCACAAAATGACAACAATCCCCGCCAATGAACGAGTCATTGCGGGCCAGCGTTCAATCACCAGAAATGAAAAAATTTATCTCAGCCATAATTTTTATAGCAACTCTCGCAGGATGCTCACAGAGAACTCTGGACACGCCCAGCAGATCGATGGTAAAATTGCAACAGGTAATTTAAACGCAACACCCAACAAGGAATCTCCAAGTCTCAAGGAAAAACAAACCGCGGAATGGCGTTGAAGTTCGCGTCCTTCGGATAGACCTGAATCCGTGAGAGCTTTGCTGTGAATCCGCACAATCTTTTGGGCTGCAAGGAATTGTTGAAAACACTCGACAGACCGCATGGGGTTGCCTCGGTTCCCTACAATCTCTTTCGCCCCATGATCTTGCACGCCTTCTTTGCAAATATCCAACGGATTCAGGTCTCTGTGTCCTCCGCGTCCTCCCGCTCCAAAATCCTTCGAGTCCATTAGCGTTCATTCGGGGTTCCCTGCCCACTCCCCAAAAAACATCCGTGTAAATCCGTGCGCATCCGTGGTTCCTTCCCCTTTCATTTCATGCGTATTCGTGTTCATCCGTGGGCGGGATTGTGACTTCAATCCGTGTTGGAGCTACAATTTTGTGGATTTTGCCATTGCGCACGATTTGCCTTGTCCCCCACAGGTTGACACCCGGTTGAAGCCCTCTAAATTTCCTCTTGTCTCTTTTGAAATCAACCCACGGGATTTTTGACCGGATCCGGGGGACCTGCCATGAATGACCCTGCACTTGAAACCATCGAATCCATCTCCACCGCCCCCGCCGACGAAGTCGTCCTCGATTTCGGGAAGATTCCCGCTTGGCTGAAAGACTACTTTCACCACGCCTCCAAGCTGTCCAAAGATGACTGGATCGATCATCCCATGCACGGCACCACCGTGTATCTGGCCGAAACCGAGGTGCCCACCCGCTACGGACTCTATCGCGCCTGCATTTTCCAGGACATCATCCACAAGGGATATGTCATCGCCCTGACCTACGGGGACGTGCGCAACGCGGAGGTGCTCCACACCCGCATGCATTCCAGTTGCGTGACCAGCGAGACCCTCGGCGGCTGTGACTGCGACTGCGTGCAGCAGCTCGAAGGCGCCATGGCCAAAATCGCGGAAAAAGGGAAGGGAGTGCTGTTTTACCTTTTGCAGGAAGGACGAGGCGTGGGCTATTCCGCCAAGGCCCGGGACCGAATGCTGGTGCAAGCCAGCGGGGATACGATCTCCACCTTCGAGGCCTACCGTTTGCTGGGTCTGAAAAAGGATTACCGTCAATATCTCAATATTTCCGATATCGTGCATATCCTCGGCATTGAAGCGGAATGGGTGGTGCTGACCAACAATCCGGACAAGGTTGCGGCCATGAAACGCAACGGTATGAAGGTCCGCCGCATGGAACCCCTGGAATTCGAACCCGGGCCTTTCAATTTGTTCTACCTGAAATCCAAACAGGATTCCGGGCACAAGCTCACCCACCCCAATGAAAGCTCCATGGACCGGGTGGCGTGGCCGGAGCCGGTTGCGCCCTTCAAACCCCGCCGCCTGGAGAAAGCCCAGCGTTTTATCTACATGGCCAGCTACATGTTGCCCATCCGGCCCATCGACGATGAAATCGTCATGCCGTATGACACCGTGGTGAAATTGCTCGGGGAAACGGGCCTCTCCGACTACACCGTGGGGTTGACGCCGCCCATCCTCCGCTACGAATCGCTGCGGGGCAACCGGCTGAAACTCAAAGTCAACTCCGAGGAGATCAAGCAACGGATGAAAAAAGACCCGGCCGATCCCTTGGGCCGTTTGCTCTTGGAACCCTATTGGTTCCGGGTGCATGTCTATTTCGACATTGTCAGCGGAGATGATTTCGTGGTCTTGACGCATGGCACCCCGAAGAGCTATGAACGGCCCATCGTGCGCATCCAAAGCGAATCCATCCTCGACCGTTTCCCGGTCAACCATGACGACAACCAAGTGAAATATCAGAAAGCCATTCAGCATATCGTCCGTTACGGCTCCGGTGCCGTGGTCCTGGTGTATCAGGACGGTCGCGGGGCGGGCTTCGGAGCCTACGCGGTGGACCGGATGATGATGGAGCAGGGCCGTTCCCTGGACACCCGGCAGTCCTACCAACAACTGGGCATCCCCTTCGACCAGCGCGATTACGGATGCCTGTTCGAGGTCCTCAAAAGCCACCTCCCCAGCACCAACATCCAAATGGTCATGAACTCCCCCAACAGCCTCGTCACCAAAAACGAGTATGCCCTGGCCCTCCACCAAAGCGGCCTGAACGTGGAAAACTGGATTTTTCTGGAATCGGAATAATGCCCGCGAAAGGACTCTCCCTGGTGCGGACGCGCATGGAGGCAATTCCGGATCTGATGCGGAAAATGCTGGCGGCGCCCGTGCCGCGGCTTCCGGAGACCTTTCTCCAAAACGGCGTGGTCGCCACCGGGGTAGGCAGTTCCGAAGCCGCGGCCCGTTATTTCGTCTTTTTGCTGCAACAGGCCGGGATCAAAGCCGTTTTTTGGCCGCAATCCGTTTTTTTCGGCGCCCTCCCCGTCCAGTCCGGCACGGCGCCCGGTCTGGCGGTGTTTTCGCAGGGACTCTCCCCGAACGCGGAAATGGCGCTCGCCCGACGGAATTCGTTTGCGGGCACGCTGCTGATCACGTCCGCGACCCCGGACGGGCAACGGGAGGCCGGACGCGAAAACCGCGCCCGCCTGCTGGAACGCTTGACGAAGGAGGGCGCGACCCTTTATGTGCATCCCATGGAAAACGAATACGAAATTCTGCCCCGCTTCGTGGGACCGATTTGCGCCATGTTTGCCGCCGCCCTCCTGGTGACCGCCCTGGCTCCGGAAATTTTCCCCTCGCCCCGAAATCTCCCGGAGACCCTGCGCGGCGTTTCGCTGCCGGCGGACAATCCGGACGCCTGGGTTCGCGATTTGCAGGGGGGCACGAATTTTTTCTTTGCCAACACCAGTTCCCAGTACGCCCACAATCTCTCCTGCAAAATTCTCGAGACGCTCTTTCAGCGTCCGCCCCAACTTCATGACGCCCTCAGCTACGCCCACGGGCCCTTCCAGCTCGACTGCCTGCTGCCAGGGGCAAACTGGATGTTCCTCACCGACGACGCGCACGAGCAAAAGCTGACCCGAACCCTTGCGCCACTCTTCGAACGTGGCGGGGGTTTCCGGCAAATTTCCTCCCCGCTGCCGCCCCCCCACGCCATTTTTTATTACGAAGCCTTCCTCAACAAACTGCTTTTGCACGGTCTCGAAACCCTGGATCTTGACTTGGCGGACTGGCCCGGCAAAGGCCTCGACGGAGAAGGCTACGGCATTCGGGAGCCCGACTTCAGGAGTGTCTGATTGATTCATTTCTTGGAG
>PXAS01000184.1 GCA_003565815.1 PVC group bacterium | reverse complement strand
CCCCGAACAAAAACGCCCGATTCACCGTGCGGCTGGTCACATGCACGAAAAACCCGCCCGTTTCCGGCAGAATCCGCAACCCGCGTTTCCGCCCGCCCCCCGACCAAACCGTCGGCGGCAGGTTGCTAAAATAAGATGACTTCGGAACCAACATGAGAAAACCCTACCCCGCCACCCCCAAACCGTCAAGCCGAAATCTCTATAAAATACCTGTTGCTATATTTTTGTCGTCTATAAAATACCTGTTGCTATATTGAAGACTATAAAACACTGGACAAAACCGATGTAAACCCACAAGGGGGACCCATGGATTTGAAAACCGTTTTATTGCCAATCGCCCTGATCATCATTATGTTCGGCATGGGGATGACGCTGACGCCCGCTGATTTCAAACGCGTGGTGCTCGCCCCCAAGGCCAAGCTGCTGGGTTTGTTCAACCAATTGCTTCTGCTGCCCTTGATTGCCCTCGGGCTTGTTTTTGCCTTCCGCCTCCCCGGAGAGCTGGCCGTGGGCCTGATGCTGATCGCGGCCTGTCCGGGCGGACCCACCTCCAACATCATTTCGCACTTGTCCAAAGGCGACACGGCCCTGTCGGTCACGCTTACGGCGGTGTCCAGCGTCATTACCGTTTTCACGATTCCGCTGGTGGTGGGCGCGGCCATGGGACATTTCCTTGAAGCGGACGAAGTGATCGCCCTTCCCTTCGTCAAAACCATGCTGCAATTGATGATCGTCACGGTGCTGCCGATTTCGCTGGGCATGTGGCTTCACGCGAAACAGCCCGACTTCTGTTCTAAATCCCAGCGCGCCTTCAACCTGCTTTCGCTCTTGTTTCTGGCCCTGGTGATCGCAGCGGCGGTGCTCCAGGAGGAAAACCTCGGGCAACAATTCCGGGTCGCGGGCCCGGCGGCCGTCGCCCTCAACCTGCTAACCATGGCTGCGGGCTTCGGGACCGCCGCCCTGTTGCGTCTTCCCCGCACGCAACAAGTCACCATTTCCATCGAATCCGGCATACAAAACGGGACTCTGGCGCTGGGCATTGCCCTGGGCATTCTTGAAATTCCCGGCGTGGCCATTCCCGCGGTGGTCTACAGCCTGTTGATGTTCGGCAGCGGCGCCCTGATGATTCTGATCGCCCCGAAAATTTTGAACAGCAAATGATTTTCATGCGTCTATGCACGCCAAACCGTTTTAGAGAAAGGAATTTTTTTACGACATGAGCAACCAAATCGATATTATACAGGAACGCGTGGACGCCGAGCGCGGTTTTCTCGAGCAAATCCGCCAGCAAATGGCCCGGGTGGTCATTGGGCAAACCTATCTGGTGGACCGCCTGATTCTGGGCCTGCTGTGCGACGGGCACGTGCTCCTCGAAGGCGTGCCCGGATTGGCGAAAACCCTCTCTGTCAAAACGCTCGCCTCTTTGTTCCACACCAAGTTCCAACGCCTGCAGTTCACCCCCGACCTCCTGCCCGCAGACCTGCTCGGCACTTTGATCTATAATCCGCGGGACGGAGACTTCTCCATCAAAAAGGGACCGATTTTTGCCAACCTGATTCTGGCCGACGAGATCAACCGCGCCCCGGCCAAAGTGCAAAGCGCGCTTTTGGAGGCCATGCAGGAACGGCAGGTCACCATTGGGGACACCACCCATCCGCTGCCGTCCCCGTTTCTGGTCTTGGCCACGGAGAACCCCATCGAACAGGAGGGAACCTACCCCCTTCCAGAGGCCCAGGTGGACCGTTTCATGTTCAAACTGCGCATCGGCTATCCCACCATCGAGGAAGAGCGGCAAATCATGGAGCGCCACGCCATTACCGGCAAACAGGAGGACCTGAAACCCGTGGTGGAAGCCCAACAGGTCTTGGACGCCCGCAAGGTCGTCAACCAGATTTACCTGGATGAAAAAATCAAGGACTACATCCTCAGCATCATTTTCGCCACCCGGTCCCCGTCGGACTACAACCTGAAATTGGACAACTATCTCCGCTACGGGGCCAGTCCCCGGGCGACCATTTGCCTCGCCCTCGCCTCCCGCGCCCACGCCTTCCTGCAGGGCCGGGCCTACGTGACCCCCCAGGACGTGAAATCCATGGCCCACGACGTGTTGCGGCACCGCGTCCTGGTCACCTACGAGGCGGAAGCGGAGGAATTGGATTCCGACGCCCTCATCGACGAAATCCTCCGCGAACTCCCGGTGCCCTAACCCCGAGGCCCGCCATGCTCTCACAGGAGATGTTGCGGAAAATACGGGCAATCGAAATCCGCACCCGTCATATCGTCACGGAAGTGCTCGCGGGCCAATACCACAGCGCCTTCAAAGGCTCGGGCATGGAATTCGAGGAAGTCCGCGAATACTTCCCCGGGGACGACGTGCGCAGCATCGACTGGAACGTCACCGCCCGCATGCGCCATCCCTTCATCAAAACCTACCGCGAAGAACGCGAATTGACCGTGTTCTTGGTCGTGGATCTGAGCAAATCCCTCGAATTCGGCTCCGGCGAGAAATTGAAGCGGGACATCGCCGCCGAGCTGGCCGCCGTCCTCGCCCTGGCCGCGATCCGCAATCAGGACAAGGTGGCCCTGCTCCTGCACACCGATCAAGTGGAACACTACATTCCCGCCGGCAAGGGCCCCCGTCACGTTCTCCGGGTGGTGCGGGACATCCTCACCCGCCAGCCGGAATCCAAGGGCACCGACCTGCAACCCGCCCTCACTTTCCTCAACCGGGTGTCCCACCACAAATCCGTGGTCTTCCTCATCGGCGACGGCCTCTACCCCGCCCCCAGCCTGCAGGCCGCCGGGCTTACCGCGCGACGCCACGACGTCGTCTCCATCACCCTCCACGATCCCCGCGAACGCGAGTGGGTTTCCGCGGGGCTCATCGACTGGATCGACCCCGAAACCGGCGTCCGCACCTTGGTGGACACCTCCAGCGCCGCCGTGCGCGCCGCCCTGCAAACCCGTCAGCAACAATGGATGGATCAATACGAACGCGAATTGCGCCGCGGCGGCATCGACCCCCTGTCCATTTCCACCGGCGAGCCCTACGAATTCGCCCTGGCCAAGTTTTTCCGTCAACGCACCGCAAGGAGGGGCAAATGAAGCGCCGCGCCAAATTCCGCGTGGCATCCCCACCATTGGCGGGTCTCCTGCTCGTCTTCCTCTTCGCTTGCGGCCAAAGGGAAACCGCCCCGGAATGGTCCGAACCCGCCGCCCTGCCCGCCATCCAAGCCCGGGTCTCCGACGACAGCCCCCGGGTCGGGGACGTGGTGGACGTGGAACTGCGGATCAGCGCCGAGGCGCGCATGCAACTTCCCGCCTGGCGCGAACTCCTGCACGACCAAGTCCGCCTTCTCGATCAGGACACGCCCTCCGGACGTGTCGACGAGGACGGCGTCTGGCGACAAAACGCAAAATTGCAAGTCGCCCTCTACAGCGTCACCAACGTCACCCTCTTCGCCGAAAACCGGGTACAAACGCGGGGCGAGCCCCCGGTTGAAATCGAGTTGCCCCACCACACCTTCACCGTGACCCCGCTCCTGACCGACGAAGACGCGGGTCCGAACCCCGGAAACATGGAGTTGATGGACTTCCGGGGGCCGGAAGCCATCCGCCGCTTCCGCCGCAACCTCTTGCTCAGCCTCCTCGGCTTTGTCGCCCTGGCCCTGACCCTGTGGTTCGTTCTCCGCAAATTGCGGGAGGACAACGCCCCGCCCCCGCCGCTGCCCAAGTGGGATCACATCGCCCTGCGGAAAATGCGGGAACTCCACCAAAGCGAAGTCTGGACAAGCGGGGACGCGGACGGTTCCGCCGTGGCCCTCAGCGCCATTCTGCGCGAATACATCGAAAACCGCTTCAAGATCCACGCCCCCGAACTCACCACCGAGGAATTTCTGCAGGAAGCCGCCAGGCGACAGCCCTGGGACGATGAAGAACAACGGGAACTCACCGCCTTCTTCACCGCCGTGGACCGCATCAAATTCGCCGCCGAACGGCCGGAGCGTGAGGTTCTGGACAGCCTGATGCAGGCCGCGGAACGCTTTGTCCGCGTCACCGGCGAATCCCATGCAGCGGAGGTCGGCACATGATCCAATTCGCGCATCCTTGGGTTCTGCTCCTGCTGCTGCTGTTGCCCGTGTGGCTTTGGGCCCGGCTGTCGCCCAAACTGCTGCCCGCCCTGCATTTCAGCCGCAGCGAAGCCCTCAACGATCTGCCCCACACCTGGCCCCAGCGCCTGCATTGGCTCCCCCACGTGCTCGCCAACCTCGGCATGACCCTCCTGATCGTGGCCCTGGCCCGCCCGCAACTCGGCATGCAACAGCGCACCGTCAAAGCCGAAACCATCGATATCGTCATGGTCATCGACGTGTCCAGCAGCATGGAAGCCATCGACTTCGCCACCCAAGGCAACGAAAAAAACCGCCTCGACGCCGTCAAAGAAGTGGCCCGGGATTTTATTGCCGCCCGCGAAGGCGACCGCATCGGGCTCATCGCCTTTTCCGGTCAACCCTTCACCATGAGTCCGCTCACCCGGGATCACGACTGGCTGCTGCGGCGCGTGGACGATTTGGCCACCCGGGAAATGCCCGACGGCACCGCCATCGGCACCGCCCTGGCCAGCGGCGTGAACCGTCTGCGCGATTCGGACGCCGACACCCGGCTCATTGTCCTGCTCACCGACGGCATCAACAACACCGGAGACATCACCCCGCTGAATGCCGCCCAACTCGCGGCGGAATTCGGATTCCGCACCTACGTCATCGGCGCCGGCTCCACCGGACCCGTCCGCTTCCCTTTTCAGGATCCCTTTGGCCGCACCAT
>PXAS01000278.1 GCA_003565815.1 PVC group bacterium | reverse complement strand
GGTCCATGATTTGCGACAATTCGGCCACCGTTTCCTCGCCCTCGACCAAGCTCAGAACGGTCTCCGTTCCAGTCAGGAGTCGGGTGGGATCCAGGCCCAGGGCCCCGAGTTCGTCCAGGGCTTCGCGAATCCGCTCCTTGGACTGAATGTCCACATAGCGGAAGGGACGGCCTTCGGCTTCCAGGGCGTCGTTGATTTTGCGCAATTCCTCTTCGTCATGGGCAAAGCGGGTTTCTTTCTCTTTACCGCTGCCGCGAATCACGGCGTAGAGCGGCAAAGTGCCGTCGTCACGGCGGTGGGCGATGTACTCGCCGGGGTCCACTTCCTTGCGCTTCACCAAATCCAGCAACGGTTCCAGTTTGCTCAAAACCTGCAGGGTCTTTGCCAGGCCCTCCGCGTCGAGCAGCTCTTCGCCTTCGGCATTGTGGGCCACCACCCCTTCGGAACCAAGCTCCATCAGCATCCGGGTCAGGGACGGATCGTTTTGAATGTACTCCTCGCGCTTGCGGCGCACCACCTTGTACAAGGGCGGCTGGGCGATGTACACGTAGCCCCGCTCGATCAATTCCGGCATCTGACGATACAGGAACGTGAGAATCAGGGTGCGGATGTGGAGCCCGTCCACGTCCGCGTCGGTCATGATGATGATGCGGTGATAGCGGGCTTTTTCAATGTTGAAGTCGTCCTTGCCGATCCCGCAGCCGATGGCGGTGATCATGGTCTGGATTTCCTTGTTGCCCAGGATTTTGTCCAAACGCGCCTTCTCCACGTTCAGCACCTTGCCGCGCAGCGGCAGAATCGCCTGAAAGGTCCGGTCGCGCCCTTGCTTCGCGGAACCGCCCGCCGAATCCCCTTCGACGATGTAAATTTCGCATTTGGACGGATCGCGCTCGGAACAGTCCGCCAGTTTGCCCGGCAGCGAGGCCGAATCCAGCGCCCCCTTGCGGCGGGTCAGGTCCCGGGCTTTGCGGGCCGCCTCGCGGGCGGTGGCTGCCAACAGGGCCTTTTCAATCAATTTGCGGGCCACGGCCGGATGCTCTTCCAGATAGACCGAAAGCTCCTCGTTCACCACGTTTTCGACGATCCCCTGCACGTTGCTGTTGCCCAGCTTCGTTTTCGTTTGCCCTTCAAACTGCGGATCCGGCACTTTCACACTGATAATCGCGGTCAGGCCCTCGCGGATATCGTCCCCGGTCATGCCCACTTTTTCGTCCTTGATCAACTTGTTGGCTTTGCCGTACGCATTGATCGTCCGCGTCAGCGCGGAACGGAACCCGCTCAAATGGGTGCCGCCCTCGTGGGTGTTGATGTTGTTGGCGAAGGAAAACAGGCTTTCGTTGTACGCGTCCGTGTACTGAATGGCGATTTCCACGCCGATGCCGTCCTTTTCCTTTTCAATGAAAATCACATCGTCATGCAACGGCGCTTTGGTTTGGTTCAAATGTTTGACGAATTCGGCAATCCCGCCGTCATATTTGAACTCTTCCCGGCGGTCATCCATTTCCGAATGCAGAATCACCCGCACCCCGCGGTTCAGAAACGCCATTTCCCGCAAGCGATTGGTGAGCAGATCCCAGGAAAACGCCAGGGTTTCAAAGATTTCGAAATCCGGCATGAAGGTCAGCTTCGTGCCCGTCTCCGAGCTATTGCCCAGAACCTCAAGGGGTTTGACGGTTTTGCCTCGTTCGAAGCGCATGTGGTGAATCTGTCCGTCCCGGCGCACTTCCACTTCCAGCCACTCGCTCAAAGCATTGACGCAGGAAACCCCCACCCCGTGGAGGCCCCCGGAAACCTTGTACGAATTGCTGTCGAACTTGCCGCCCGCATGCAGCACCGTCAGCACCACTTCCACTGCGGGTTTCTTCTCGGTACGGTGAATGTCGGTGGGAATCCCGCGGCCATTGTCCGAAACCGTCACCGACCCGTCCATGTTCAGAACGACTTCCACAAAGTCGCAATGCCCCGCCAACGCCTCGTCGATCGAGTTGTCCACCACCTCGTACACCAAATGATGCAACCCGCGGGTGGAGGTATCGCCAATATACATGCCGGGGCGCTTGCGTACCGCGGACAATCCTTCCAGCACCGTGATATTGCTGGAGGTATAGGTTTTGGGGTCCACGCCCGGGGGAACGACAGGAGGAACTTCGGGCGGAATGCTTTGTGCATCATTAGGTTCGGTCATAAATTACATCCAGGGACGAGATCAAAAGACAAGCCGGAAACCCGGCGACAAACAGGATCGGCAATCCCTATCGGGATTTTGCGGATTCGACAAGCGTTTTCCCGCCGTTCCACGGGATTTTTCCTGGCAGTCTGTCGGACTTTGGGCTTCGAAGCCAAAATTCGATCCGTTTGGGACGGGAACGACGATCTAGAATGGAAAAACACCTTGCCCGTGAATGTGGCCAGGGCGGTCCTCGGCCAAGTTTTGCCCCCCCAGCGGGATCAAAAAGCCCGTCCCTGATGGGGTGCCGAGGTCTCGAAGAGGTCCGGGATAGGGAGATCGGTTTTTTTTTGATGAACTGAAAACGCAATTCATGGAGCAAGGATTTCATTCGTGCGAGTCCGCAAACTTGTTGTATACTCCCCTCCATGCAACAAGCCGAACCCCTGAAAAGCAAGCTGGCCGAGCTACCGGCAAAGCCGGGCGTGTATCTGATGCGCGACCGGAATGGACGGGTGGTGTACGTGGGCAAAGCCAAATCCTTGCGAAACCGGGTGCGGAATTATTTCCAGCAGGCCACCAAGCGTCGCGCCGATCCGAAAATCAGGGGGCTGATCAACAGCATCGCCGATCTGGACGTCATCGTGGTCCACAACGAAGCGGAGGCCATCCTCACCGAGGGACGCCTGATCAAGGAATACAAACCCTATTACAATACCCTCTTCAAGGACGACAAACGCTTTATTCTCCTGCGCATCCATCTCGAGGATCCCGTCCCCGCCATCAAAGTGGTCCGCCTGCGCAAAAACGACGGCGCCACGTATTTGGGTCCCTACGCATCCGCCACGTCGGCCCGGACCGCGAAGGAATTCGCGGAACGGCACTTCGGATTGCGCCGCTGCGCCCCCGCCCATCCGGGCCCCGAACAACACCGGCATTGCCTCGCGGACATCATCAGTTTTTGCTCCGCGCCCTGCATCGCCAAGATTTCCCTCGAAGACTACCGCGAACGCGCCACCGAAGCGGTCGCGTTTCTTCGGGGCGAACGTCCGAATATCCTCAAGGATCTCCAGCGCGAAATGGAAGCCGCCGCCGAAAAACTGGACTTCGAGAAAGCGGCGAATTTGCGGGACACCCTCACCCAGCTCCGCCGGGCGGTGCGGCAACGGGCCTCCGGCACCCGCGATCTGGACCGGGACCGCGAGGACGCCCTGGCGGGCCTGCGCGAACTGCGCGAGGCCCTGCGCCTCAAGGTCACCCCCCGGGTCATCGAAACCTTCGACATCTCCAACACCATGGGGCAACAGGCCGTGGCCTCCATGGTCTGCGCCGTGGACGGACGCCCCAACCGGACCCGATACAAACGCTTCAAAATGAAGTTCACCGAGGGCCCCGACGATCCGGCCATGATCGCCGAGGCCGCCCACCGACGATACGCGCGCCTGCTCAAGGAAAACAAGCCCATGCCGGATCTGGTCGTCTTTGACGGCGGCATCACCCAGCTTCGCGCCGGACGCAAGGCTCTCGACGATTTGGGGCTCGCCGATCTGCCCGCCGTGGGGCTCGCCAAACGCCACGAAGAAATCGTCTGGGACATCACCAACCAAGAAGCGCCGGTGCGCTTGCCCATGAATTCCCCCGGTCTCCGGGTCTTGCGAAGCATTCGCGACGAAGCCCACCGCTTCGCCCTCACCTACCACCGCTCCCTCCGGGACCGTCGCATCCGGGAATCCCTTTTGGACGACATCCCCGGCATCGGCGACAAAAGAAAGCGGATTCTCCTGCAGCACTTCGGCTCCGTCCAGCGTCTCCGCAAAGCAACCCGGGAAGAAATCGCCCTCGCCCCCGGCATCGGCGCCTCCTTTGCGGACATCGTGTACGCCGCCCTCCACCGCACCGACCGAAAACCGCAGGATCCGTGAAACGGGAAAGGGGCGAAGGGGGCAACGAAAAGGGAAACCGAACGTCGAACGTCCAACATCGAACATCGAACGTCGAATGAAGACGGGGCGAAGGGGGACTCCCTCTCTTCCTCTCGAATTCCGCCCCATTCCCGGGGATAATTCGTTGTAATCCCCCTTCCCGGCTGGTATGGACAACGCCCATTTCAAAGACTTTCACCGCAAAGTCACCCCTCCCCCCCAAAAAAACAAAGGAAAACCATGGATTTAACCGCATTGCCCAAACCCGTCCTCGAAACCCTCAGCTACCACGAAGGATTCTCCCAAGGCACCCAGATGGCCGAAAAGATTCCCGAAGAGTTGCGGGGGAAATTTCTCGAAGGATTCCGCGCCGCCACCACCTCGACCCTCGACGAAAAAGCGATGCTCTATGCCGCCGGCGGACACAGCGCCCGGCAAGCCATGCAACAGGGCCTCGACGCCCCGAAAATGCTGCTGGGCATGGAAGATCAGCTCTCCGAAAAAACCGCCGCCTATTCCCAAGAGGAAATTGCCGCCGCCTTTCAGGCCTTTCAAGCCCTGCAACAACAGGCGCAGGCCCAGTCCGGCGCGGGGAACGACAACAACGACCAAGCCGCACGGGAAAACCTGGAAGCCGGCCAAGCCTTCCTCAAAAGCAATGCCGACAAAGAAGCCGTGACCACCACCGACAGCGGCTTGCAGTTCGAGATCATCGAATCCGGCGCCGGCGAAAAACCCACCGCCACCGACGAAGT
>PXAS01000072.1 GCA_003565815.1 PVC group bacterium | reverse complement strand
GCCGCCGCCAGGCAAACCCCCAGGCCTTTGCCCAGAAGAAAAGTGAAACGGCCCACCGGACGCGCCAAAAGCGGATAAATGGTGCGGGTTTCGAACTCGCGGGGCAACTGCCGGGTGGCCAGCAACAACACCGCCAGGGCGGTGGAGATCCCCATGAGTTTCAGGGCGATCTCGCGGTAAAATTTCACCAGGCCGCTCAGTCCGAAAAAGTCCAGGGACATGATCACCCCGATGAGGGCGCAGCAGACCAGGATTACCACGTAAATTTCCTTGCGGCGCACCGCTTCCAGCAGCACGCTCCTGGCAATGATGCCGATATTGCGCAGACTAGCCATTGGCGGAGGCCTCCCGGGGTTCACCGGCCCGGACTTCGGAAATGAAAAACGACTCCAGGGTCCGCTCCCGACCGATTTCATGCAGTTCGGCCTGGGTGACTTCGCGTAGAATGCGCCCTTGGTCAATCAGGATCACCCGGTCGCAAAGGGATTCCACTTCCGACAACTCGTGGGAACTGAAAAAGATGGTGCGGCCCTCTTCCTTGAGGTGCAGGATGATCTGCCGCAGGTCGTACCTGCCCAGCGGGTCCAGGCCCGAGGACACTTCGTCCAGCACCAGCAATTCCGGTTCGGTGATCAAGGCCTGGGCAATGCCCAGACGCTGTTGCATGCCCTTGGAAAAGGTGCGCAGCAAATCGTTTTCCTTGCCCGCCAGGCCCACCAGCTTCAGCACCTTGGGGACCGCGGCCTTCAGGGCGTTCTTTTCCATGCCGCCCAGCCCGCCGTATAAACACAGCAACTCCCGGGCTTTCATAAACGGATAATAAAGCGCCACTTCCGGCAGATAGCCGATGGAACGCCGCCCTTCGGGATCCCCGGCGGGGTGCCCGCAAACTTCCGCGACCCCGCTGTCGGCGTGGGTAAACCCCATCAGGGTTTTCAGGGTGGTGGATTTGCCGGCGCC
Organism: PVC group bacterium; assembly: GCA_003565815.1. Classification (GTDB taxonomy): domain Bacteria; phylum Verrucomicrobiota; class Kiritimatiellia; order SS1-B-03-39; family UBA6053; genus PXAS01. The sequence continues at coordinate 18,717 of PXAS01000072.1, read as the reverse complement.
GTTCGCGCCGATAAACCCCACGCACTCGCCTGGAAAGACATCAAACGACACCTCCCGCACCGCCGGAACGCGGTCCTGTTTTTTTCCGTAGGAGACGGTCAGATCTTGAACATGAATCATGGGTTTGCTCATGTGGCAAGTGATAACACACTCTCGGCAACTTTGAGAAGCAAATAAAATGTGTTTGATGAAGCTTTCCGGGTTCCTCAATTGAAATTTCCAAGGATTCCGTGACATCCGACGACCGGACGCCCTCGACAGAGGCCAATTCCTCCTGAAACGCAGGCATCAAATACGCGGAAACAAAGGCATCGTCATCCGTGTGAGATTGCCATGTTGCGAGAAAAACACACCGTGTCTCCGCCACAGCCCCTTGGCATCAAACTCGGGCACGTCCGGCAGAGTGTAGTATCGTCCGTTCTGATTAAAACGGTTCAACGGAGAGGCAAATCAGACAATCATATACTTTAGCACCATGAAAACCGCCGCTATCACTGCTTAATTACGTATGGCTTAAAACAAATCCAACCGAATTTTGCGGAAATAGATAGAAGGTTCCAGAAAAATATCCCGCAAACCATTGAAGGAAAGCGGGATGGAAATGAGAGGTCAAGTCTCAAAAATGGTACACCCGAGAGGAGTCGAACCTCCACGCCCTTTCGGGCACAAGATCCTGAATCTTGCGTGTCTGCCAATTCCACCACGGGTGCATGTTGGGTGCAGGGTGATATTCTTATGCAAAACCCCATGAGAGTCAACCCCGCATCTTTGAAAAAATTCCATCGAGAATCAATCGAACTGCACGGGCAGGGTGTGGGGTGGGTGCGGGGTGCGTTCGACGCGGCCATCGCTGTAGAGAATATGATAGGACCCGAAATGAGGGCCGGCAATGCGGTCATCCAGCGCCTGCACGTCAACCAAAACCCAGGTGGGTTCGTCACGGTTCATGAGGGAACCTTGATTCAGGGTACTGTTCCACAAATAACTGAGCCCGTGCTCCCGAAGCACGTGGGGGGAGGCGGGGCAGATGGCCAGGGAGGGATCAAACCCATAGGATTTCAAAAGATTGGGCAAACTTTCCTCGTCTTCCATCGGATCCTGGGAAAACATGTCGAAGGACGGCAGTTGTCCGTGTTCACTCTCATGGGTTCTGAGAATATTGTAGATGGTTTCGAGGTTGTTTTTACAGGCGTCGGTTTGTTGCAACTGCAGGGTCAGCCGGTTCATCATCCAAATGACACTGGCAATCATCATGAAAATGATCAACCAGGGCCAAAGCGTGAATTTCATGCGCGCCATGCTCACAGCCGTCCTTTCAGGTAGGTGGCGAAGGGGATCGGCCAGGAGTGGGGACTTTCGGCATGGCGGACCAACTCATCCAGACGCCGATGCAGATCCGCTTTGTCCGCACGACTGCGCAGCCGAATGATTTCGGCAATTTCGGCATGCGCGCGCAGGCGGGACTGCAGACCTTGACGGGCCGCCTCCCCTTCCCGGGCGGACAGGGTGCCCAGGGCCATGTCCATCAGGGCGAGATACGGACCCGAGGGGAGAGAAGCCAGCTCGGCCTTCACCCGCCGTGCATCCTCCCGCCGATCCTCCAGCAACAACAGGAGAATCCCTTCGAAAGCGGCAATTTGACGAAGGGCGGGCCCGGCTTCTTCCCTGGACCATACGGCCTGATACAATTCCCGGGCCCGAAGGCTGTTGTGAAGCATGGTTTCCGTGCGCGCAAGCTCGATTTGAGCCTCGAACAGGGCGGAATATGAACCGCGGTCTTGGGTCACGAGTTCCTGGTTCACCCGGGCGGCGGTTTGCAAAAGGTCGCGGGCCTCCAGCCATCTGCCCGCGCGCATGGCCCGTTGCGCGGATCGCATCTCCGGTTCGGTGCGGTTGGAGGTGGACTCCAAGGCGCGCTTCATTTGCTCGCTGGTTCTGAGGGCCACTTGAATGAGTTCGCGGTAGCTGCTTTCGCGCAAGCGCTCGCGCATGGCCCCGGTGACGGCAAGCGCGAAAAGAGCCAAGGCCAGCACCCCGGACAAGCGCAAGCGGTTGCGGCGCACCCAGTAGCCGGTCGCGGTCCAGGGGGAGACCCAGCGTCCGGCCACGGGCTTTTTTTCGAGCACGCATTCGAGATCATGCGCGAATTCGCGGGCACTGGCGTAGCGTTCCCCGGGAATTTTGCGCAGGGCGCGCATGAGCACGAAATTGAGGTCGCGGCTGATGCGCTTGTCGGCTTTGCGGGCGGGAAACGGGGTCTGGGTTTTCACCGCGTCGAGAATTTGCGGGGTGGTGGGCGTTCCCGACAGTTCGTAGGGCATGCGCCCGGTCAGGGCTTCATAGAGGACCACGGCCAGCGAATACACGTCCGAGGCGGGGGTCACCTCCTCGCCCCGGGCCTGTTCGGGCGACATGTACATGGGGGTGCCGGTCAGGGTGCCGCTTAGCGTGAGACTGGGCCAATCCATGAGTTCCGCGACCCCGAAATCCGCGAGCATGGGCTCCTCGAAATCGTCCAGCAGGATGTTGCTGGGTTTGACATCCCGGTGAATGATCTGGTGTTCGTGCGCATATTGCAATGCCCCGGCGATTTTGATGCCGATTTTGAGGAAGTTTTCCACCGGGGCGCCCTTGCGGGACAAACTCTCCAGAGAGCGGCTGTCTTCCACCCGCTCCATGGCGATGTAGTGGAATTCGCCCTCGTGACCAGTGGCATACACCGTGAGGATGTAGGGATGGCGACGAAGTTTTTTGGTGGCCTCGGCTTCACGTCGAAAGCGTTCGATCATGGTGAACGACATCCCCTCTCCGGCCCGAAAAACTTTCAGGGCCACCTTGTGCCCGGTTGAATCCTCGGCGTCGTACACATCCGCCATGGCCCCCCGACCCAGTCGGCCGCAGATGCGGTAACCGCCCAGGGTCATGCCGGGTAGGCTCGGGGCGCTTTCGCTCATTCTTCTTCGGCTTCGGCCGCGCGCCAGGCCACGGTGGCACGGTCAATGGTGATGTTTTTCAGCGGGGGCACCCCATTGGAGCGCGGGTTGGGATTTCCGGCGGCTTTCAGTTTCTCCAGCACGTCCAAGCCTTCCACGACTTGTCCGAACACGGAGTATTGCATGTCCAATTGCGGGGTGGGTCCGAAAGTGATGAAAAATTGAGATCCGGCGCTGTTGGGGTTTTGGGAGCGAGCCATGCTCAGCACGCCGGCCTGGCCATGCAGGGCGGACCGGTTCACTTCCAGTCGCAAGGCATACCCGGGATTGCCGGTTCCGCGGCCCAGCGGACAACCTCCCTGGGCCATGAACCCGGGGATAATGCGGTGGAAATTCAATCCATCATAAAACCCCAACAAGCTGAGGTACAGGATGTTGCGCACATGCTCCGGGGCCACTTCATGATTCAAATCCGCACGAAGGGTTCCCTCGCTGGTTTCCAAGACCCACACATAGGTGCCTTCCCCTTCAAAGCCCACGTCGGGAAATTTGGGCAGGGTGGTCTTCCAATTCGCTTTCTCCAGGTCAATGGCGCCCGTCTCTTTTTGGGTTTCGATAAAAGCACGCAATTGGTCAATGGCGTTTTCAGGAGCGCCGGGAGAAGCGGGGGAGGATTCAGGGACCTCTTCGGCAAAGAGGGGGGAGGTTGCAAGCAAAAACGGGATGGCGAGAAGGACAGTGATGAATTTCATAAAAAGAATATGCCTCTTTCCATGGGCTTTGTCAATCCTGTGTCCGGTCCGATCCACGGCTAATTTTTGAAAAGAACGGCCGGGAGATCAACGCATGGATGCGGAGCGTCCATCTTTCAACACCTTCTCGCTCACAAAAACAGCCGTGGGCCCGATCATGATCGACAATTTTTCCTTTCCCAAAGATTGCAAATCCGTGAAAAAGAGTATTCAATGGTTTCATGAAAAAGAACTGGAAAATGAATTGCATCGCATGTTTCGTCCTGCTGGGTTTCGCGGGTTGCGCCACTTCCAACGGGCGGCACCAAATTTCCGTGGGCAACGAACACGAATCCCTCCCGGTCCGCAACGTGCGCGTGGAAGCCGAAGGGCGGGCCATGCGTGAGTTTCCTCTGATCGCGCCGGTGAAACAAGCCGCGCTCGCGCCGAGACGCGGTGCTCCGCCGGCCTACATCACCGTGCATTGGGACGATCCCGAAGGAACCCGACACGCCCAAACCGTGAACATTGAGAACCACGAAACCTTCGCCGGGCGGCTGGCCCTGGAAATCACCCGCGAAAATCAATTGACCCTTACCCGGGTGCCGCCGGACATGGATGGCATGTCCATTCTGCCATGGAACACCCCCGAATCTTGGGAAGGCGCCATCGGCATTCCCGGGATGGACGAACGCTAAACCCACCAACAAGGAACGTACACATGACCACAAAAGTGATTCGCAAAAGCTGGGGTAGCCGCCTGGGCGACTCTGTGAAAGGCATCTTCTTCGGTCTGATTCTGTTTATCGGCAGCTTTGTTCTCCTGTGGTGGAACGAGGGGGAAGCCGTCAGTAAATTCAAGGAAATCAATGAGGTTCGTCTCGCCGCCGTGGAAGTCACCTCCGAGACCATTCGGGATGGACACAACGGAGACTTGGTCCATACCACCGGCAAGGCCACCACCCCGGATGTGCTCATTGATCCGGTTTTCGATCTGTCGGTCACGGCCATCAAACTGCGTCGCAATGTGGAAATGTACCAATGGCGGGAAATTGAACGAAGCGAAACCCGCACCCGCCTCGGGGGCGGCGAGGAAACCGTGATCACGTACAGCCACGAAACCGTTTGGTCAGACAGCCTCATTGACAGCAATCGCTTCGCGGACCCTTCACCGGAACGCGTCAACCCGTCGGCCATGCCTTATGATGATTGGAGCGCGACCGCCTCGCAGGTGAATTTGGGGAGCTTCAGTCTGGACGACGCCTTGGTCCGCGGCATGAATTTTTACGAAGACTTTCCGCCCCGGCAGGTGATTTTGCCTGAAAACGCCCAAACCGCGGGCCAGTATATCTATATCGGGCAAAACCCCGCCTCCCCGACCGTGGGCGATACCCGGGTTTCTTTCAAAATCGTGCCGGAAAGCGACATCAGCGTCATCGCCCGGCAACAAAACGCCCTTCTGGCGCCCTGGCAGTCTTCCCGCCGGTCAAACTATTTCCGAATCAGCAAGGGCAACCATACCTTGGAGCAAATGTTGCAGGATGCCGAAGGCGAAGTACGCGCCATGGCCTGGATTCTTCGGGGCGTGGGCTGGCTGGTGATGTTTATTGGCTTGAACATGGTTTTCCGTCCTCTCGCCGTCGTCGGCGATGTCATCCCCCTTTTGGGACGCCTCGTGGGCGGGGGCCTCGCCATCGCCGCCTTTCTGGTGTCCGCCATGCTTTCCCTGATCACCATTGGCGTGGCCTGGGTTTTCGTCCGTCCCATGATCGGGATTCCGCTCCTGATCCTGGCCGGGGTATTCCTGGGCCTGCAAATCGCGGGGGCCATCAAATCCAAAAAACAAGCGTCGGCACCCACCGCCGCGGCATAGGTCCCGTTTATGATCCACCGCCTCTTCTTTCCATTCGTTTCCCTGTTTCTGCTCACGTCCTGTCTGGGCAACCGGGGCATGGACAATCGAAATCTGGTCAGCGTGTCATTTGTCAACACCGGACCGGTGAAACATGAACATCTTCGCGCAAACCTGCGCGGCGGGGCCATGCCCATCCGTCTGGGCGCACTGGAAGGCTACAGCGAAGAAGTGGTGATCGCCAACCTGCCGCTGACCGGCGGACTCCGGGTGCAGGTGGAAGGCATTACCGGCGCCCGCTCATGGAAACTCGGACCCGCGTATGTGGGCGAACCCGCTCGCAAGGATGCGGACGAGAAATACAATCTCCGCATCACCCTTACTCCCGGTCAGGGCAGCGGCCTGCGGGCCGAACTCGAACCCATCGGCGTTCTCCGCGCACGCCTCGAAGCCACCGGAAATCAGTCCTGACAACGGATCGGGGACACTTCGCACTCCGCATTCCGCATTCCGCACTTCTTCCCCTGGTCATTCGTAGTGGACATCGAGCATCAATTCGTCGCCAATATCGGCGAGTCGGGCTTCCAGGGCGTTCATATCGATGTCTTCAGGCAGGGCGACACGCAAGTCGGCATGGAAGAGGGTCTCTCCGGACATGGGGGCACTCGAACAATGGGTGTCCAATGATTCCACGTTGGCATTGAATTCAGCCAGGAGATCGGTGAGGGCAAACACAATGCCGGGGCGATCCTGCCCCACGACTTCAAAACGCACCACCTTCCCAACGCCGGTGATCGGCTCGGAGTCACTGAACACACAACGCAGGCCTTCGTCTTCCTCGAGTTTGGCAATCGCAGCTTCAAACTCGTCTTTTTTCTCCTCGGGGAGGCTCAGTTGCAGGATTCCCGCAAAATGACCGGCCAGATGGGAGAGGCGGCTTTCCAGCCAGTTGCCCTCACAGGATTTCACGGAGGCGGACAGCGCCTCCACAATCCCCGGGCGGTCCCGCCCCAAAACGGTCATCACCAGCGTGATCTGCATGGTGGTTACTGCAACTCCAAGGCATCCGAAACCACCCCCGCCACCGGCTCGGCGGCAACTTCGGCGGCGGGTTCTCCCGCCGGCGTGGGGTCAAGGGGTTCCAAAACTTCGGCGCCCGGCACCCAAAAGCCGAACTCTTCATGCTCCACCAGACGCGGTCGCAGGGTAGCCGGGCGTAAATACTGGCGGATGATGGGTCGCCCGTCAGCATGAAACCGGCAATACACCATTTGGCGGTTGGACTGATAAAACAAAATGTGCATCCGCCCCTTGTGGTCCACCCGCATTTCGGGAGGAAGAAAGAGCATCACTCTTTCCAAGGTATAGGTGGCCAGGGTGGTTTGTTCCCGGTAATCGGAAACCCGAAGCATCAGCTCGTCACCGAATTTCCGGTTGACACTGATGAGCGAAAAGGATCGGTCGGTATTGCGACGGCGCACCGTCCCGTGGTTGGTGCCGTTTTTCACCGCGAAGAGCAACGGATTCAGTTTCCATTGTTCCCCAAAGGCGATCAGGGTGATTTCGCAGCGATAACTTTCGGCGTTGCGGATTTGGTATAGCTGCACCAGGTCAAAGGTGCGGGAGGAACGAATGCCGTCCGGAATCACCCACATGGTTTCATGCAAGGGCACATTGGAACGGTGTATCACTTGATTGCGGGTGTTGCGCACCACGAAACGGAGATGGGCATTGGGTTCTTCACCTCCAAGCTGGAGGGTATCGCCACTGACATTGCGGATTTCCACCCGCACGGGAATGCTTTCATACAGCAGAAAGCTCTCGTGCGGCAAGGACCGAGTGACCTCGACCTGCGCCAGCAAAGGCAGGGCCGAAAGCGCAAACACCCATTTGAACAGGACTTTGTATTTCATAGGAGACATCGGGAGACTTGGGAGGACTAGATGGGGACTTGGGGAACGTTGGTTTAACGACCGTTGGAGAGCCGGGCCGCAATCTTGTTGGGCAGGCCGGCATCGAGAATGCATTGCTGGGTTTTCTTGAGATCATATTCCAGGCGCCGCAACTCAATGATGTTGTTAAGCATATCGAAAATCACATACGCCGCGCGGCTGTCGCCGTCCCGCGGTTGCCCCACACTGCCCACGTTGATGAAATACTTGCGTCCGGGCTTGATTTTGATCTTGGAATACAGCCCGGAACGAATTTCATCGCCCCGCTCGAAGGCAATGGGGATGTGGGTATGACCATAAAAACAAATGGACGTGGTCTGGTAATTGAAGTTCGCCTCCGCATCATAGCGGTCCAGCACGTAGCCCCACTTGTTGGGATTGTCCAAGGTGCTGTGCACGATCGTGAAGGTTTCAACCCGCCGGGAATACGGCAGCTCCCGCAACCATTTTTTCTGGGCGTCGTCCAGTTGCGCCCGCGTCCATTTGATCACTTCGGCGGCCATGGGATGAAACCCGACGAGGTCATCTTCCCGTGACCCATAAAAATCGTGGTTGCCCATCACCACCGGGCAATTGAGTTCCTGGACCTTCTCCAGGCATTCTTTCGGGTTGGCGTTGTACCCGATCACATCTCCGATGCTCACATAATGGGTGCACTTTTGCTTTTCCGCATCCTGCAAAACCGTTTGCAAGGCTTCAAGATTGGCGTGAATGTCTCCAAGAATCGCGTATTTCATAGGGGTGTCTGCATAGCTGATGAGGCGTGAAAATCAATCATTACCGAAAAAGGTTTCATTTTTTACCGGTTTGAGCCGTGGAAAGGGGGATTCGACCTCAATGCTTTCCTTTGGCTTGGGGGAGAAACAAGGCCCCGTCGGAGAATTCAAGCAAATGCCCTTTTTCAATGAGCCAATGTACGTGGGAAACCAAAGCGGGGGTGGATTCGGACGTATCCGCGGCCAGCGCCTCCAAGGCCACTTTGGCGTTGCATCCGGGATTGGCGGACACATGATCGAGGATCCTTTGCAATTCGGGGGCGATCTTTTGGTCTTCCGGCAGCGGATGCGGCGCAATTCCGGAAACCATCAACTCCCCTTCGTGTCGGAAAAGATGCAGGCGCATGTGCTTGAACGCCGGACGGAGGGCAAAGACGATTGATCCGGGACGGTCGTGTTCCCGACGCAAATGGAATTCGGCCATGGACGCCAAAGCCGCGTCCGTCATTTTGGGCAACAGATACCCGGGCATGATGGCGCGGCGGGTTTGGCTGATGAGCGTGGGCACCACGGTCTCCAAAAATTCCTTTTCCGCCTGTTCGCGGGTTAAATCAAAAGGCGCTTCTTCTCCGGCTTCGTTCGGCGCGGCCTCCGGGCTTTCCTCTCCCGACACTTCGGCGGATGCATCGGCGGGGACATCGTCGGGCGCGTCGGCTGCGGATTCAGGCGGATTGTCTTCGGAGGCGACCGACTCCGGAGCTGCCTCGGTCTCATGCTCAGAACCCCCTGCCGCGCCCACCTCCGTATCCTTTTGCACCGGTTCAGCGTCTGGGGCCGGATTCTTGGATTTCTCCTTCCCCGCTTTCTCCCTTACCTTTTGGGAAGGTTTGTCAGCGGGTTTGCGACGATAAAAGGTCTGGACGGCGGCTTCTTTTTTCCAAGCCTCGATCACGTCTTCTTCGCGCACCATTTCGATTTGGTTCGCAAAGGCTTCCGGGGAGAGGTCGGGAGACAACTCCGCGCGCAAGGTTTCCAATTGACGCTGATATCCATGCCAGTTGGGCGGTCCAATCAATTTTCCTGAACCGCGATGCCGGCCCACACAGACAAAATTTCCGGCCGGGGGCGGCACTTCACGGGTCGTCTCGTCATAATATTCGCCCAGCCCCCGATCCAAAATATACTGCACGCAGGCATTGCGATCGGAGAAGACCATCCCATTGGCCTTGCACTGATACAGCATCAAAGACGGTTCCGCCCCGGATGCGCCCTCATCACCCTCGGTGCCCTCGGTTTCGCCGCCCCCTTTGCCCCCTTTGCGTTTGTTGTGTTCCTTGACCGTAAATTTGATCGAAAGAAACGCCGGATTTTCCATGAATTTCCCGGCAATCTGGTCCATGGGAAACACCCGGTGGGATTGGCGCACCACTTTGACCACTTTGCTCAAACGCTGCTTCTCGGGAATGAAATCCACATGCACGGGCAAACGCGGCACATACCCGCGACGTTCTCCGCCTCCGTGCGGGCCATGCCCGCCGGATCTGCCCGGTTGACGGGAGCCGCCCCCGCCCTGCTGGCCGTCATATTGATCGCGGCGCGGTTTCACCCGCACGCCTTGCAGGCCGCGGCGGGCGGATTGACCGGGCGCCTTGGGCCCACGGCGGTTGCCGCCGTCGTACCGGGGTTGGGATTGAATGCCCGGTGTGCCCCGTGCCCAGTCAGGGGTCAGGTCAAATCCTCCGAGCAGGGAGTCCATCCCATCGGGTTCAGGTGTGTTTGATTTGTCCGCATCCTCAGTCATTTGAGCACCATTCTGTTGCAATTCACGTTTCATCATCTACAATGCAAATTTCATTCTTGCGATGAAAAAGCTTAAAAAACTTACCCCCCCCCCTTTGAACACCCGACAACCCCCCCGTCAATATTTTGGAGACTTGAGAATGTTTCAACCGAACGACCCCAACAAACACGCCCTGGAAAAATATTCAAGCGCCATCAGCTTGGGTGACATGGAAATTTTCGTCTTCCCGGAACTGCTCTACGCGTTGGTGCTTGCCAACATCATGTCTCCCATTGTCTGGGCCTGGAAAGAAGAGGACTGGGCAAAAAAATTGGAGAAAAAAACGCCTTACCGCCGCATACAGCGCCTCAAGCAACACATCATGGACGTCTATGATTTCAATCTGGACCTCGACACCTGGGGGCTCACCACCAAACAGCGCGAAATGGCCCGTTTCGAGGACTTCATCGATCCCGAAATCCTCAGCCAAAGCAACGCCCTCTTCGGGTACGAGGGTGACAAATATTATTTCGATCTCGATATCCGCCGCCATTTCGGACTCGACAAATATACCAACGACACCATTCCCTACTGGAAAACCGAAACCGTGGAGGCCATGGACGCCTTCCGCTTCAAGGACGGCTACCATTCCGGCGCCGGCGAATGCGTGTCGTTTTCGACCCTCTATGCCGCCGCCCTGTTTGTCGTCGGCGGCGTGCCCCTCGAAGACATTTACATGCTGGCCACCCCCCTGCACTCCCAGAATTTCGTCAATGTTCGCGACGGCATCATCACCAACAACCGCCGCATCGTCACCAAAAACATGTGGTTCAATGGCAGCGAAATCACCTGGAAGGCCCAGCGGGCCCTCCGGAACGAAAAAATCACCATCGTGGCCAACAATACCGGGTACATCCACACCATGTACCCCGAAGCCACCATCGACCCCGATTCATACCGGAAGGGCATGGACGCCCTCGCGGTGTTTCTCACTACCAAAATCGACATGGAAATCCTGTCCAATTTTCTCCGCCAGCACAGCGATCTGCAAAGCTGCTTCCAAGTGCGCCACGATTTTCACGGCGGACACCGCTACGTCGAGGCGGAAAAGGTGTACACCTACGAAAACACCAGTTCGTACCGGGTCAATGACGACACCCGCGACAAATTGTTGGAGGAAATCGACACTTACGAATTTTTCCCGGAACCCATCGAAGGCCGCATCGTGCTCAACAATTTCGAGGATTTCTTCAAGCAGAATCCCGATTTGGACCTCAATGAACCCGCCGATTTGGCGATGTTGCTGGACGCCTTCAGTTGCACCAACGCCCGGGCCCGCAACGTGGGCCAAAAGTTGGTGGATTTTTGTCACATCGAACCCAAATTTCCGGAGCGGAAACGATTCGTGAAATCCAACCCCATCCAACTCGAAGCCGAGTGGGGGAGAACGCGCATTATCGAAACCCTGGAATCCATGCGGGCCGATCACCCGGAAGCGGACCTCGCCTTTTACGCCTACCGGGACCTCACCCGCACGGACTGGGCCCCCTTTGTCAAAGCCGCCCTGGAACGAAATCCGGTGGTCGTGCAGGGCCTCCGCAAAAAAAGCGAGGCCCGGGCCGTGGAGATCCTCTCCAACCTGCCCCATGAATCCATCTATGGCGAATCCCGGCTCGCCCAACCCGACGAGGTTTGGAACTTCCGGCGCGGCGACGGCGTTGAACTCGCCTTGTCTCTGGCCACCGTGCTCAAATCCCGGGTCCCCGATCGCCCGGTCGCCTTGGCCATCCACCCGGACAAGGCGGAGGTGCAATGGGAAGACCAAACCGCCACCTTCCCCAGCAACAAGGGTCTCCGCCACGAAGTGACGGTCTAATTCAAACCTCCCTTCGCGCCTCCCGCCATTGTGCGGGGCTCATGCCGGCGCGTTGACGGAAAAAAGCGCTGAACCGTCCGGGATCGGGATATCCCACCAACTCGCCGATCCGCGAAACCGACCAGTCCGTGTGACGAAGCAAGCGCTGACTTTCGGCAAGGCGCAGATCCAAAAGACGGGCGTAGGGCGTGGTGCCCGTCTCTTCGCGAAACGCCAGTTCAAAAGCGCGCCGGGACAGGCCCACCCGCCGCGACAGCGACCCCATGTCCGGGGGATCCGCCAGCTTGCTCCTGAAAATGCCCTCCACTTCCGCCTGCAGGCGTCCGCCAAACGAACTTCTCAGGGTGCTTTCCCGGGGAATGACTTCTCCCGGGGGCAAACGCACGCCGCGCGGGGCCTGTCCCCGCAAACGTTCTCGCAGCAATTCCGCTGCCCGACTGCCCAAGGCCACCTGCGGCAAAGGAATGGAACTCAAGCCCATCCCCGCCGCCACCCCGTCCCAAAACCGATCTCCCACCCCCAGCACCCCCAACGCATCCGGCACTCGGATTCCCCTCCGCGCCGCTCCCAACACCACTTGGCGCGCCTGAAAATCGGAAAAACAGAACACCCCCACGGGGCCTGTCCCCGATTCAGCTTCCGAATTTTCGGGGTCTGTCCCCGTTTCGGCTTCCGAATTTTCGGGGTCTGTCCCTGTTTTTTTCTCTAATATTCGCCAAAGTTCCTCCGGGGTGCGCAGGGTGAGCCCTTCGGGGTCCGTCCCCATTTCCCGTGCGAAGGCTTCCGCCTGCATGGCGGAGGCGGCGTGGCCGGAATGGGCAAGCACGCGAACGGTTTTGTAGCCGGTGGAACGCAGGTGACGCGCGGCGCGCCTTCCCACCTCCGCCGCGTCCACGGCCACCGCGGAAATGCGATCGGACAGCAAGTGGCGCCCCAGATGCACCATGGGAATCCTGTCGGGCAAATCGCCCAGCCACGCCTCGCTGATGAAATCGCCAATCACCGCATCCACGGCACCCGCTTCCACCAGACGCGTGAGACTCCGTTCGAATTGTTCATGAACCCCCAAGACCTGCCACCCCTCCCGGAGGGCGACTTTCATCACCCCTTGATACCGCTCCAAATCTTCCTGCAAGGAACCACTGAAACCAAACATGACCCGGATTTGATTGCTCATGCGTTTTTTCACAAGTATAACTTACGATTTATCGTATGGCGTGAACAGAAAAAAATGATACAATGGCGGCCTTATGAAAAAAGCACTCATCACTGGCATTACCGGACAAGACGGCTCATACCTCGCGGAACTCCTCTTGGAAAAAGGCTATGAAGTTCACGGCATCATTCGCCGTGCCTCGAGCTTCAATACCGAACGCATCGATCATCTGTATCAGGATCCGCACATTCGTGGGACCAAGCTGTTCCTCCATTACGGCGACGTCACCGACTCCTCGCATATCGGCAGTCTCCTGTATGACGTGCAGCCGGATGAGATTTATCACCTGGCCGCGCAAAGCCATGTGCGGGTGTCCTTTGACACGCCCGAGTACACCGCCGACGTCACCGGCCTGGGCACGGTGCGCGTGCTGGAAGCCATGCGCAAGGTGGGCCTGAAAGGAGCGAGATTCTATCAGGCCTCCTCCTCGGAAATGTACGGAAAGGTTTTGGAAGTGCCGCAAACCGAAGCCACGCCCTTCTATCCCCGCAGTCCTTACGCCTGCGCCAAAGCCTATGCCTACCACCTCACGGTCAACTACCGGGAGTCCTACGGCATTCACGCGGGCAACGGCATCCTATTCAACCACGAATCCCCCCGCCGCGGCGAAACCTTCGTCACCCGGAAAATCACCCGTGCGGCCACCCGCATCAAACTCGGCCTCCAGCATAAACTGTACCTCGGCAACCTGAGCGCCCAACGCGACTGGGGCTACGCCCCGGACTACGTGTTGGCGATGTGGATGATGCTGCAACAGGACGAGCCGGACGACTACGTGATCGCCACGAACGAAACCCATTCCGTGAAAGAGTTCGTTCAGGAAACCTTCGCCTTGCTGGATTTGGACTGGGAAGAATACGTGGAGCACGACGACCGTTACGAACGCCCCACCGAAGTCGATCTGCTCATCGGCGACCCTTCCAAAGCCAAACGCCAATTGGGATGGGAACCAAGCGTGACCTTCAAAGAATTGGTGCGGGTCATGGTGGAATCCGATCTAAACCTCGCCCGCCGCGAAAGCGCCGTAAAGCAAACCCTCGCCGATTTGGAAGAAAAACCGTAGGCATTTGCGGACTTCGGCATGCAATCAACACCCCCACAGGGACCCTTGGTCTCCATTCCCACGCCTATTTTTGTGGCCGGACACCGGGGGATGGTGGGCCGCGCCGTGGTCCGCGCCCTCCAGGCGCGTGGATACGGGAACATTCTCACCCGGTCCCGCGAGTCCTTGGATTTGCTCGATGCGGGCGCGGCGAATGATTTTTTCGCCCGGCATCAACCCAAAACCGTCATCCTCTGCGCGGCCAGAGTGGGCGGCATACACGCCAACCGCAGTTTCCCCACCGAATTCATGCGGGACAACCTCCTCATTGCCCTCAACGTGATCGAAGCCGCCCGCAAGCACGGCGTCACCCGCCTGCTCAATCTCGGCAGTTCCTGCATTTATCCGCGGGACGCGCCCCAACCGCTCCGCGAAGACGCGCTCCTCACCGGCCCCCTGGAACCCACCAACGAGGCCTATGCCCTCGCCAAAATCGCCGCCCTCAAACTCTGCACCTATGTCCGGCGGCAATATGGCCTTTGCTATCACAGCGCCATGCCCACCAACCTGTACGGAACCGGCGACAACTACCACCCCGAACACAGCCACGTCATCCCCGGTCTGCTGCGCCGTTTTCACGAAGCCAAAGTCTCCGGCGCCGACAGCGTCACCATTTGGGGCACGGGCACGCCCCGGCGCGAATTCCTGCATGCCGATGACCTCGCGGCCGCCCTGCTCCACCTGCTGGAAACCGAGTCCCCGCCCGACGTGGTCAACATCGGAACCGGCAAAGACATTCCCATTCGCGAACTCGCCACCCTCATCGCCGAGACCGTCGGCTTCCAAGGGCGCATCCTGACCAACCCCCACATGCCCGACGGCACGCCCCGGAAATGCCTCGACACCGGCAAAATCACCGCACTCGGATGGTCCCCCCGCATCCCGCTGAAAATCGGCCTGAAAAAGACCTACGCCGATTTCCTTCTTGAAAGCGGACGGTGACCTGAAAAAAATTTCCGCCTTTCACCGCGTGGTCGAAGAGGCCAAAGAAGACCTCGCCCGGCCCCTCGAACCTGACGTGGAATCATCCGCCTTCTTTTTTTCAACCCGCTGCGCCCCATCCGTACGGGGACAAAAAAAAAGCCCCGGCAAGCGGGGCTTTTCTCGTACACACATGCGTGTGCATTATTTGTTGGAAATGCCGTGGGACTTGAAGGAGCGGGTGACCGCGAATTCCCCAAGCTTGTGACCCACCATGTTTTCCGTGACGAATACATTGATAAACACCTTGCCGTTGTGCACCGCGATGGTGTGTCCGACGAAGTCGGGAAGAATCATGGAGCGGCGTGACCAGGTCTTGATGACCTGTTTGCGCCCGCCCTCATTCATCTTGGTGACTTTGGTGTACAACTTTTCGTCAACGTACGGGCCTTTTTTAATGGAACGTGCCATGAATTACTTCCTCCGTTTGACGATGAATTTATTCGTGGTCTTGCTGCGCTTGCGCGTTTTCTTGCCACGGGTGATTTTGCCCCAGGGGGTCACGGGATGGCCGCCACCGGAAGTGCGGCCTTCGCCACCGCCCATGGGGTGGTCCACCGGGTTCATCGCCACACCGCGAACGGTGGGCCGGATGCCCATCCAGCGTTTCCGCCCGGCCTTGCCGAGAGAGCGGGATTCGTGTTCACTGTTGCCCACGCGTCCAACGGTGGCCACGCAGTTCACGTGAATCATGCGGATTTCACCGGAGGGAAGTTTGATCTGCGCGTAGGTTTCATCCCGGGACATCAACTGCGCCCCGGCGCCGGCGCTGCGAACGATTTTGCCGCCGCCGCCAGGCAGAAGCTCAATGTTATGGATCACCGTGGCCAAGGGAATTTCCTTGATCGGCAGGGCGTTGCCCACTTTCGCGGGTACGCCGGAACCGGCCACAATCTGATCGCCCTGCTTGAGGCCGACGGGCGCGAGAATGTATCGCTTTTCGCCGTCCGCATAGTGGATGAGGGCAATGTTTGCCGAACGGTTGGGGTCGTATTCCAAGGTGGCGACTTTGCCGGGCACGCCGACTTTGTCCCGCTTGAAATCAATGCGGCGGTACAGTTTTTTGTGTCCGCCACCGCGGTGGCGGACGGTGATGCGACCGGCGGAGTTGCGGCCGGCTTTGGATTTCTTGGGCTCGGTCAGGCTCGCCTGGGGGCGGACCTTGTCGAGTCCCGCGAAATCGGACAGCACCGTGAAACGGTTGCTGGGTGTCGTGGGTTTGCGAGTTTTTAAAGCCATAAGGATACTTTCAATTAGGTGAGGTCGATGCTTTCGCCTTCTTTCAGGGTCACCACCGCTTTTTTCCAAGCGGAGGTTCGTCCATAATTCGGGCGGCGTTCACGTTTTTTCTTTCCGATCCGGTTCATGGTGCGCACGTTGGTGACGTGTACTTTGAACAGGGATTCCACCGCCGCTTTGATGTCGTTTTTATTGGCGGACGGATACACCTTGAAGGTGTACTGGTTGTGCTGCTCGGTCAGGACGGTGCCCTTTTCGGTCAGCAGGATGGTATCAATCACTTGATGGGCGGGCTTCATGCCTGGCCTCCTTTGGCTTTGAGAAGTCGTTCTTCGATCACGGCCATGGCGGCGCGGGTGATGACCAGCGTCGGATACCGCAGCACTTGGTAAGTGTGCAGGGAGTCGGCGGTGGTGACTTCAACGCGGGGAATGTTGCGGGCGGCGCGAACCACGTCGGTCTTCACGGTGTCGGTGACAAAGATCGCCGGGGCTCTCACCCCGAGACCGGTCATCAATGCCGCGAATTCGCGGGTCTTGGGTTGCGGCACGCTCAGGTCCTCGACGACGATCACTTGACCGGCGGCAATTTTTTCACTGAAGGCGCGGCGGAAGGCCAGACGGGCTTCGCGTCGGTTCTGGTTGCGACTGTAGTCGCGGGGCTTGGGTCCAAAGACCACGCCGCCCCCACGCCAAATCGGAGATTGGCGCAGTCCGGTGCGGGCGCGACCGGTGCCCTTTTGTTTCCAAAGTTTTTTGCCGCTGCCGGCCACTTCGCCTTTGCCAAGCGTGGAAGCGGAACCTTGACGGAGATTGGCGCGGTAGTTCACCACCGCGTCCTGTACCGCCTGAAGGCCCTTGTCGAAGGTCAGCAAATCGTCGGAAATATCGTATTCTCCGGCGGACTTGCCCTGTAAATCTTTCATGGGAAGTTTGCTCATGGGGGTCCTCAACCTTTCTTGATGGCCTTGCGCACGAGAACCAAGCCGCCGTTCGGTCCGGGGACGGAGCCCTTGACCAAAATGACGTTGTCTTCCTCGCGTACTTGTACGACCTTGATATTCTGTGTGGTGACGTTGCGGTTGCCCATTTGTCCGGGCATCTTCTTGTTTTTGAAGACGCGGCCCGGCCATTCGCGACAACCGATGGAGCCGGGAGAGCGCAGATGGGATTTGCCGCCGTGGGAGGCGCGACCGCCGCCAAAGTTGTAGCGCTTGACCACCCCTTGGAAACCGCGTCCTTTGCTCACCCCGGAAATGTCCACGTGGGTAATGTCCTTGAAGACGTCGGCTTTGACTTCGTCGCCGGATTTCAGCGCACTGTCCGCTTCACAACGGAATTCGCGCAGGAAGCGACGGGGGGTGACTTCCGCTTTTGCAAAGCGACCGAGGGCGGCTTTGCCAAGGCGTTGCGGTTTTTGCTCCACAAAACCGAGCTGCACGGCATCGTAACCGTCGCTCTCGGCGTTTTTGCGTTGCACCACCACACAGGGACCCGCTTCAATGACGGTCACCGGAATTTGCACCCCGTTGTCGTCGAAAATCTGGGTCATGCCGACTTTTCTGCCAATAATTGCGTTCATGGTCAATCTCCTCAAATCTTGATGGTGATGTCCACGCCTGCGGGTAGATTGAGTTTTTTCAACTCATCCACGGTTTTGGCGGTCGGCTCGATGATGTCCAACATCCGCTTGTGTGTGCGGATTTCGAACTGTTCCATGGACTTTTTGTCCACGTGCGGGCTGCGGTTGACGGTGAACCGTTCGATGCGCGTGGGCATCGGAATCGGTCCCGCAACGCGGGCCCCCGTACGTTTCGCGGTCTCGACAATGTCTCCTGCGGACTGGTCGAGCACCCGGTGATCGTACGCTTTCAATCTGATACGTATTTTTTGACCGTTCATATGTTTCCTCAGTAAATGCGGGCGGCTCGATCGAACCTCCCTGTGGCCCGGCGATACCGCCGTGGCCATGGACTGAATTGTCCCCGAACCCACCCTTGCGGGGTGCCCGGGGGGCATCTCGGAAAAACCCAGTCGACGGATCGTCCGCCGTGATCATCTGAATTTTCCGTACTTTCAAACGCCCTGCAGCTCCTTGTTCAAGCACCTGCAACCGGCCAAGTCCCTTCCCTCTCGGGAAGTGAAAGCGTTCTGTTTTCATGATTGGCTCTCACAACGGCGGATTTCCCCGCCGCAGAGCGTCACGATTGGCCAAGAAAGGGAATGGGGCCTATCGCATAAAGTCCCGCCCACGGCAAGCCCTTTTTAAGAGAATATTAAAATCCGAACCTCGAACTCGCCTGCCTCCTTGCCGCCATGGACCACACCCTCCAGCCCCTC
>PXAS01000492.1 GCA_003565815.1 PVC group bacterium | reverse complement strand
GGCGTGCTTCTGTTCAAAACCTGGTCTCCTCTCTCCTTCTTTTTGAGAAAAAAACCACTGATCACACTGATGGTCACTGATACTTGGCTTGGGGAGGGGTTTGGGAAAGGGAACCACGGATCGGCACGGATCTTCACGGATTGTCAAGGGGTCCGGAACCGACTTTATCATCGTTCGACGTTCGACGTTCGAAGTTGGAAGTTCAACGTTCGGATTTTTCTTCCCTTCTTCCCTTCTCTCCTTCTCTTTCCTTTCGAAATCAACCACTGATAACACTGATGAGCACTGATGCTTGGCTTGGGGAGGGTTTTGGGAAAGGGGACCACGGATCGGCAGGATGGTTCAACGTTCGATGTTGGACGTTCGAAGTTTGATGTTCGGATTCTTTTTCCTCTGCCCTCCGCCCCGCCGCGGCGTGCAAGCCTCTGACCTCTTGAAATGAACCACGAATGGACACGAATGGACACGAAGTTTTGTGGGAAAGGTTTCCGAATGGAAATTGAGCGCGGCTTTCCTTTGCTTTCTTGGCGTGCTTCTGTTCAAAACCAAAAATCTTGGTCTGGAAAAAGGCAGACGGTATTCACGCTTTCCATGTCCGCGGTTTTCTGCTAGGGGAGGTCCGCATGAGATGCGCGATTTATCCCGGAACGTTCGACCCCATCACCTTGGGTCACATTGACATGGTGAAACGGGCGGCCCCGCTTTGTGACAAGCTGATTGTGGGGGTGGCCCGCAGCACCCCGAAAAACGTGTGGTTCAGCCCGGAGGAGCGGGTGGAACTGGTGCGGGACGCGTTTCGAGAGTTGTCGAGCGTGGAGGTGAAAACCTTTGAAGGACTGCTGGTGGACTTCGCCAAGGCCTGCGGGGCGGGCTTTATCGTCCGCGGGGTCCGCGCCTTTTCCGATTTCGAATACGAATTGCAAATGGCGTTGATCAACCGGAAGCTGGCGCCGGATGTGGAAACCCTCTTTTTGATGCCCGCCGAGGAATATGGATACGTCAGTTCTTCCCGCGTGCGGGAAATCGCGGCGCTGAACGGCGATGTGCGCCGCTATGTCACCCCCAAAACCTATCAGGCGCTGCTCGAAAAAATTCAAGCCCGTCATGAAACCCGCGATACCCCGCGCCGATCCGCGGCCGGCGGTTGACTTTTTCCGTGAATCCGCGAAGATGGATGGATTATGAGTGCCAAATTACATTTGCATCTGGAAACCATGGAACACGGCGCGATCCTCCTCGAGGGCCGTTTGCCGGGGGCCGTGCTCGATTTGGAGAACGATCCCACCGTCCACAATATCGGAGAGATCACCTACAAGCTGACGGCGGAGCGAAAATCCCATGAAATTCTGGTTCGCGGGACCGTGGAAGCGCCCATGGACCTGGAATGTTCAAGAAGTGGGCTTTTTTTCTCGACAATTGTCCAAGAATCGGCTTTTTTACGCGACTACTCGATCTCGGACCTGAAAGGGCATATTGACCTGACCGAAGATATTCGGGAGGCGGTGTTGATCAACATTCCCGCCTATCCCGTCAGCCCCGAGGCCCGATCGAAAGATTTTGTGATTCCGGAGATCTCCACCGATGAAGATCCCGATCCGACGCCTTCCGCATGGTCGGCATTGGACGACTTGAATTTACCGAAAACCTGAAAAACATTTTAACCCACGAGGTCATCATGGCTGTTCCAAAGAGAAAAACTTCAAAAATGAAAAAGCGCCTTCGCCGCGCGTCCCATCGTCGTCCCCTTCCCAAAGTGGGGGTTTGTTCCGCCTGTGGCGATCCCGCGTTGCCCCACCGCGTCTGCTCCTCCTGCGGCCAATACAACGGTCGTCAGGTGCTGACCGTTTCCGTGGACGATTGATCCGCTTCCCGCGAACCACTGTTCCAAATGCGCATAGCTGTAGATGCCATGGGGGGGGATTTTGCCCCCGGGGAGGTTGTGGCCGGTTGTGTGGACGCGGTGCTTCAATTTCCCTCGGTGACCCGCCTGTTTTTGGTGGGGGATGAAACCCTGATCCGTCAGGAATTGGACAAGCTTGGCGCCGCGTCCGAAAAAATCGAGGTTCGTCATGCCAGCGAGGTGGTGGAAATGGGCGAGTCTCCGGCCAGGGCGTTGCGTCGAAAAAAAGACTCGTCCATTGGCCGGGCCATCGACCTGGTGAAGGACGGCGAAGCCGACGCGGTGTTTTCCGCCGGCAACACCGGCGCCGCCGTGGCCGGGGCCACTTTGAAGCTGCGCACCCTCAAAGGGGTGGACCGTCCCGCCATCGCCACCGTACTGCCCACCCAAAAACATCCCTTCGTGCTCCTGGACTCGGGGGCGAACACCGACTGTACCGCGCAGATGCTTTGCCAATTCGCGGTCATGGGAGATGTCTACGCCCGGGAGATTCTCGGCGTGCCCAGCCCCAAAATCGGTCTGCTGAGCATTGGCGAGGAAGATGCCAAAGGCAACGAGCTGACCAAGCAAACGTTCCGCATTTTACAGGCTTCGCATTTGAATTTTTCCGGCAACGTGGAAAGTCACGACATTTTCGAGGGCAAGGTGGACGTGGCCATTTGCGACGGTTTCGTGGGCAATGTGGTCTTGAAAACCGGCGAGGCGGTGGCCCGTGCCATGCGGAAGTGGTTCCGGGATGAGTTCACCGCCACCCTGCCGCGCAAATTGGGCGCGGCCATGCTTAAACCCGCATTCAAGGCGATCAAGGAAAAATCCGATCCCGAAACCTCCGGCGGCGCCCCGCTGCTGGGGGCAAACGGACTGGTGTTCATCGGCCATGGTTCTTCCTCCCGGCACGCGGTTTTCAATGCGATCAAAACGATACGGGACTCTTACCAGCACGACATTAACCATCACATTATCGACGACGTGGCGCGCTTGGTCGAGGCCCGCAAAGCGATTTGAGAGAGATTCATGCCCATTCACATTCTCGGAACCGGCTCCTACGCGCCAGAAAAAGTGCTCACCAATCATGATTTGGAAAAAATGGTGGAAACCAATGACGAGTGGATCACCACCCGCACCGGGATTCGCCAGCGGCACATTGCCGCCGATCATGAAGCGACTTCGGACCTGGCCACCCATGCCGCCCGCATGGCTTTGGAGGCTTCGGGTCTGGCGGCGGATGACCTCGATCTGATTTTCGTGGCCACGTGTACCCCCGACATGGCCTTTCCGAGCACCGCAACCCTGGTCCAGGAAAACATTGGCGCCCAAAACGCCATTGCCATGGATTTGAGCGCCGCCTGCACGGGCTTCGTATACGGGCTGGAAGTGGCCCGCAATATGTTGGAATGCGGACGCTACAAGACGGCGCTGGTGATCGGCGCCGAAAAAATGTCCTCCATTGTCAATTGGGAGGACCGGGGGACTTGCATTTTGTTCGGGGATGGCGCCGGCGCCGTCGTGATGTCTTCGGAAGCGGGCGGGCAGGGGGGCATCGGGCCCTGTAATTTGGGCTCGAACGGGGCGCTGGGCGAATTGTTGATGGTGCCCGCCGGGGGAAGTCGCCGCCCCGTGGACGCCCAGGTGCTGATTGAACGCAGCAATACCATTTGCATGGCGGGACAGGAAGTGTTCAAGCATGCGGTGACGAACATGACCCAAACCGCCAAACATCTCCTCGCGGAAGCGGGCTGGGATCCCTCCGAGCTGAATTTGGTCATTCCCCATCAGGCCAACAAACGAATTTTGGAAGCCATCCGTATTCGGGTGGGCGTTCCCAAAAACAATGTGTATGTGAATGTAGACAAATATGGCAACACCTCCGCCGCGTCCATTGGCATTGCCTTGGATGAAGCGGTGCGGTCCGGCCGGCTTCACCCCGGAGACAAGGTGATGCTGCTCGCCTTCGGAGCCGGATTCACCTGGGGCGGCATGTTGCTGGAATGGAGAACCCCCGAATCATGAAAAAAACCGCCGTAATTTTTCCCGGACAAGGTGCCCAAGCCGTTGGCATGGGCAAGGACTTGGTCGACACCTTCCCCGAAGCCCTCGAATGGTTCGCCCGCGCCTCGGATGCGCTTGGCTTTGATTTGGCCAAGGTTTGCTTCGAAGGTCCCGCCGAAGAACTCACGCGCTCCGACCGCGCCCAGCCCGCGATTTTCGTGCACAGCGTGGTGGCGTACGAGTTGCTCAAGGCCCGGACCGGGTTGACGCCCGTGGCGGGCGGCGGCCTCAGTTCCGGGGAATGGGCGGCCCTGTATGCGGCCGGGGTGGTGAGTTTTGAAGACGCCATCCGCATTTTGCGGGTACGCGGCGAGGCCATGCAGGCCGCTTGTGAGGCCGAAAAAAGCGGCATGGTCAGCATCATCGGTCTGGACGACGAGAAAATCGCCGCCATTTGTGATGAGCTGGACATTCAGGTGGCCAACTACAATTCCCCCGGCCAAACCGTGGTGAGCGGCAAAGCCGAGGGCGTGGCCCTGGTGCCGGAAAAAGCCAAGGCCGCCGGCGCCAAATTGGCCGTACCCCTGCCGGTGGCCGGCGCCTTCCATTCCCGCCTCATGGCGCCCGCGGAGAAGATTTTCGCAGACTTCCTGAACGAAATCAACTTTTCCGAACCCCAATTCCCGGTGATGTCCAACGTCACCGGCGGCGTGCATGAAAGTGTCGCCTCCATCCGCGCGGACATGCCCCGGCAGATCACCGGGTCGGTGCGTTGGGTGGAAAATGTGGTTGCCATGGCCGGTCTCGGGGTGGAGCAAGTGGTGGAATGCGGTCCCGGAAAGGTCTTGACCGGACTCGTGAAACGCATTGACAAGTCATTTGAACTGCATAATGTGTCCGATATTGCAACCTTGGAGAAGGCAAGCGCCTCTCTGTAATTCACACACGAAACGAAAGATAGAATCTATGGCACTTTTGGAAGGAAAAGTCGCAGTTGTCACCGGCGCCGCCCGCGGCATCGG
>PXAS01000192.1 GCA_003565815.1 PVC group bacterium | reverse complement strand
TTCTTCGTGGATTACCGCCAAAGCTCCGCGAAAGGCTCCGGGGTGGCCCAACAGGAGTTCCGTTTCAGAGTCGACGGCATTACCTTTGAGGGACAGGAACTCGGTTTTCTGTTGGTCCCGGTGGACACGACGTACAACATGGACGTCGAATCCCTGTGGTTTGGCGGCGGCTTCCGGGTCACCCCCCTGACCCTGAACCCGGAAGGCCGCCTGCGCTTCACCCCCTGGGTACATCTCGGTTTGCAGTATACGAATTACGAATACACCATTGACGCCGGTACCGTGGCCTCGGTGGAATTCGAAGGACAGACCCGCCGGCTTTTCGCACGGCAAGGCCGGGGAACCAACCGGGAGGAAGCCGTCATTCCCGAATACGGTTTCGGCGGCGAACTCCGATTTGATTTCAACCCCGCCGACCCCGACAGCATTCAACTCGTGGCCGAATCCACCTTCAAATTCCTTGATTTCCAGGGCGCCATCAGCCGCGTGGGACTCAACGCCGATAATTTCGATGACATCGACTTCACCTACAAAGCCATCGAAACCAACCTCTATGGCATTTTCCCTCTCGGGGAACGCGTTCAGCTATTGGCGGGCCTTTACATGGAGAAAGTGGATATCGATTATACCCTCAGTGGCGAAAGCCGTATTGCCGCACTCAACCGCGACGTCACCTTGGAATACACCATCATCGGGGCTCGCGTTGGCTTTCGGTTTTAAGAAAGGAAAAAGCAAAGCGAGAGGTCAAAGGTCATTCACTCGTCAGCAGTCCTCTCCCCACGCCGATTTTCCATCAATTCGATTGCCAGTTGAATACGGAACCGCGTAAACTGAAGACATGAAACATCCAAGCTCCACCATCTATCCCATGGCGAAAGTCGCCGGGGACCTGCAATTGTTTTCCTTGGGCCCCAAAAGCCAAATCGACGACTTTGCCTTCATTTTCATCGGCGAAGGGTGCCGCATCGGGCGCAACGTTCATATCTCCGGCTTTTGCAGCGTCATCGGCGGCGGCGAATTGTTCATGGGCGATTTCTCGGGGCTCAGCGCCGGCTGCCGCATCATCACCGGCAGCGATGATTTCACCGGCCCCTGGATGACCAATCCCACCGTCCCGGCCCAATTCACCAACGTCCAACGCGATACCGTCCATATCGGCCGACATGCCGTGCTCGGCAGCAATGTCGTGGTGTTCCCCGGGGTCAACATCGGCGAAGGCGCCGCCGTGGGCGCCGGATGCCAGGTACGCAAAGATTTGGAACCCTGGGGAATCTACGCCGGATCCAATCCCAAACTCATTGGACATCGGGACCGATCCGCCATCCTGACCTTGGAGCGGCAATATCTGGAATCAGAGGAATAGACCCCTGTTTAGACGGCCCAACTCCTGAAAAATTTATTTTTCACACTTTCCTATTGATTCCTTTGCGGCGTAAAGTATAAAGAATCCAGTGAATGAGCACTGGAGCTATCCCCCGCGACGTCCGGGAGGATGTCTCCTGCCAAATCCCCCGCCGTGAATCAACCCCAAAGCCTGAAAAAACGCCTTGACCCTTATCCCGTTAAACGACGCGCTGGACACCGTCCGGCATCTCAAACGATCGCTGCTCGACAAGCAGCGCTTCAAAGGCTGGTCCGGTCCCACTCGGATTTTCTCCGGCACCTTGGCCATCCTCATGGCCCTCGTCTTGGAACTTCAATGGCTCCCCCCCACCCACAAGGCCCACATCCTCGCATGGGGCGGCGTATTTCTCGCGGCCATGTTGCTCAACATGGGCGCCTTGATTTATTGGTTTTGGAACGACGAACTGATCCACCGCGACGTCAGACGGCTGGCCCCCATGCTGGATGTCATGCCGCCCCTGTTCGTGGGCGCGGTCT
Source organism: PVC group bacterium (assembly GCA_003565815.1). Taxonomy (GTDB): domain Bacteria; phylum Verrucomicrobiota; class Kiritimatiellia; order SS1-B-03-39; family UBA6053; genus PXAS01. The sequence continues at coordinate 3,064 of PXAS01000192.1, read as the reverse complement.
TCACGCTGGTGTTGATCCTCGGACGCGAATTCGATTACCTCTTCGGCGTCTGGATGTGCATGTTCGGCCTCACCAACCTGGCCTCACGCTATGTGCTCCCAGGCAGCATTGCCCTGGTGGGCGTCTTTTATATCCTTGCCGGAGTCATCTGCCTGCTCATGCCGGGCATCACCTTTCTCAATCCCTGGGCCATGGGACTGGTGTTTTTCGCGGGAGAGTGGTCCGGGGGCATGATTTTGTATTTGGACGAACGCCGTTACGCCGCCTATCAACGCATGTGGCAACGGAAAAACAAGGAAACCCCATGATGAATATTCCGGAAAAACCCTTATGGAGTGATTTGGAGAAGAAATTCCATGAACCCGCCCGCCTGGCGCTGGTCACCACCCTCTGCGAACGCCCCGCCGGACTGGGCTTTCAGGACCTCAAGGCCAGATGCGGCATGACCGATGGCAACCTCAGCCGTCACCTGAAAGTGCTGGAGGAGGGCGGCGTGGTGCAACAACACAAGGCCGGACGCGGTCGGCGCGCCCGCACCCTCGTCATTCTCACCCCCGACGGACGCGAAGCCTTTCTCGAATACCTGCAGGCGCTGGAGCGGGTATTGCACGGCGCTTTGGACGCACTGGAACCCGGCAAATCCGGACGCGTGGCCGGCGAAATTCTCGCAAATCTCGCCACCGCATCCTAAATCCGCATTGCATTTCGACTTTCCTCCCCTATATTTCAGTGAAAAGTGAAAATTATGAAAACCGGCATTGAATCCATCAGCATGTACATCCCCAGATTTGGTCTGGACATCAGAGATCTGGCCAAGGCCCGAAACGTGGATCCGTCCAAATTCATCCGCGGGATCGGTCAGGAATTCATGGCCGTTCCCGCCCCCGACGAGGATGTCGTCACCCTGGGCGCCAATGCGGCCCTGCAAGCGCTGGAGGGGGTGGACCGCAGTGCGATTCGCACCGTGATTTTTGCGACCGAATCGGGGATCGACCAATCCAAGGCCGCCGCCATTTATGTGCACAAGCTCCTGGATCTCCCGCAAAACTGCCGCACCGTGGAAATGAAACAAGCCTGTTGCAGCAGCACCTCGGCCCTGCATTTCGCCATGGCCACCGTGGCCCTTCATCCCGAACAAAAAGTCCTGCTCGTGGCTTCGGACGTTGCCCGTTACGGCCTGGGCTCTCCCGGAGAGCCCACCCAGGGCGCCGGCGCCGTGGCCATGGTCATTTCCGCCCAACCCAAAATCATCGCCATGGGAGAGCATGTCGGCTATTACACCGAGGATGTCATGGACTTCTGGCGTCCGAATTACATGGACGAAGCCTTGGTGGACGGCAAATATTCCATCAAAGTGTATATGCACGCCCTTGAGGAGGCGTGGAATGATTATCGGACGCAATCCCAAGCCCATTTCGAAAGCTTCCGGCACTTCTGCTACCACCTCCCCTTCTCCCGCATGGGGCTCAAAGCCCATTTGCATTTGGCCCGGTTGGAAAAATCGGGGCTTTCCGCAGCTGGATTGCAAGCCCAGGTGGAACCGTCCCTGGCATACAATCGCCGCATTGGCAATGCCTACACCGCATCGCTCTACCTCGGATTGTTGTCCCTGCTGGAAACCCATCCCGAATCCCTCGAAGGCAATCGGGTGGGGTTCTTCAGCTATGGCAGCGGGTGCATGGGCGCCTTTTTCGGCGGCACCATTCTTCCCGGATACCGGAAAGCCCTGCCTACCCGCGTGCATCGGGATTTAATGACCAACCGTCAACGGCTGACCCTTGCAGAATACGAAGCGTTCTACACCCATACCCTCCCCCAAGACGGAAACTGCTATCGGACCGACCGCCACCGCACCGGAGCCTTCAGACTCGCCGGACTCGAAAACCACCAACGCCTCTACGAAAAAGTCCCGCAAGTCAAAGTCCTTGCCGCCGATGCCGCCGAAGCCTGCGCCGCCGCGCCGGTCATGTGATTGGTCCATTCATTCAAATACCTGTTCCAATATTTACTCTGCTTCCTCGTCCTCCCCGCCTTCCGGAACCGGCTGTTCCGGTGCCGGCGCCTCGCCGGGTTGAGGAACCAGGGGATGATGCGGCGGCGGGTGCGCATCCAGCACCTGTGGTGGCGGAACCGCCGGACTCCTGCGTTGTTCCCGGCGTTTCTCGCGTCGATAGGCGGAAATGGTGCGTCGATAAGTCCGAATTTCCCGATCACGGTCGCGAACCGGCAAATACGGCACTTTTTCAATCAGCGAACCATCCTCGGGATCCACCGCCACCACCCGTGGATATCCGCCCCGCAATTGGGCAAAACCCTGACGTGCGCCCACGGGCAGGCCATCCAACATCCTCCCCTGCTCCACGAGGATCACCGGACCGTAGGTGCGGAATCGGCGGACATACAACTGGAAGGCATCCGCCACGTGACTTTGGGTGCTTTGGGGATTCACCATGATGAAAATCAGTACATCGCCGTCGTCCAACGCCTCTTGCGTGACTTCCTCCAATTTTTCGAAGCGGTGTACGGAATTGGGGATGCGAATTTCCGCGACGCCCCGTGCCAAAGAATACAATACCATCAAGAATATCAGCTTTCTCATATGCAACCCCTACCCGCCAATCCAAAAAGGGTCACGAGAATTTTTCAAAAAAAATGGACCATTCCCGTCTACAACCTGAATCCGTGGTTCCTTCCCTGCACGCATCGCGTTGATTCGCGGGTATCGGAGGAAGAAATCAAGGCCTTTTCGGGTTTGAACAGAAGGACGCAAATGAAGCAAAAAAAGTTTGAGTTGAATGGCAGCATCCCCGAATCATTCGTGTCCATTCGTGGCTCATCAAACAACCACCAAACACACGAAAAATCACGAAATGCCAAAAGGGGATTTCTCCACCTCTCTTTCGTGTCCTTTCCTGCCTTTCGTGGTTCCCATCCCCCCCCGAAAAATCAGTGGAAATCAGTGTTTTCAGTGGTTGTATTTCAACGGACTTGAGGAGAAGCAGAGAGGGAGAGATCTTCCCTACCCCCAAAAAATCCGTGCGAATCCGTGCGAATCCGTGGTTCC